>NZ_JAGRQY010000058.1:0-33971 GCF_018223905.1 Klebsiella sp. 28 | reverse complement strand
GGTGGGGGCATCCATACAGCGTCCGGTGGGGTTGTGAAAATCCGGCATCAGCCACGCCAGCCGCGGCGCAGTCTGCGCAATAGTCGCCGCCAGTCCATCGCAGTCCCATCCCTGCTGCGGAAGCGCAACCCCGACGGGGCGGCAGGAGGCGCCCTGAATGGCGCTGATGGCCATCGGATAGGTTGGAGCGTCAATAACCACCCGATCGCCCGGCCCGGTGAACAGGCGCAGGATCAGCGCGAAGGCGCTGAGCGCGCCGTTGACCACCATCACCTCATCGGGCCGCGTCGGCAGACCGCGTTCGCTGTAGCGCCGGGCAATCGCCTCCCGCAGCACCGGCAGCCCCTGCTGGTCATAGCCAGTCTGTGCGAGATAGGGCGGCAGCAGGGTCATAGCGTGCTGGAAGGCCTGATGGACCTCCGGCCCGGCGCTGAGGGCGGCGGTAGAGAGATTAAGCGTAGATGAGATGCCGGCAGGCAGAGGAAGATCGGCGGGGCGTTCCGGCAAAACAATGCGTGACCCGCTCCCCTGGCGGCTGTAGAGAAAGCCCTCCTCCCGCAACTGGCCGAGGGCGCTGGCGATGGTGGTCCGGCTGACGTTCAGGGCCGCCGCCAGCTCGCGCTCGCCGGGCAGGCGCGTTTGCAGCGTCAGGCGACCATCAAGGATCAGCAGGCGGAGCGCTTCCGCCAGCTGGCGCCATAGCGGCGTGCGTGAGCTGGTCTCCTGCCAGTTGCCGAGCAGGCGTACCAGCGATTGGGTTCCAAAGCGTCGGGCTGACATAGCGATCCACTTTTCCAAAACTGGCCATTAATTATCAGTCCATTTTTGCTGATGATGAGGGCATTCGCAATGATGTTGAGGAAAAAATATGCTTCGTCGCCTGCTGCAGTTATATATTGGTCTGGTGCTTTACGGCGTGTCCACGGCGCTCTTCGTGCATGCCAATCTCGGCGCCGATCCGTGGGATGTTTTCCATCTCGGGGTGGCTAAACAGCTGGGTATCAGTTTCGGTACGGTGATTATCCTGACCGGCGCGGCGGTACTGCTGCTGTGGATCCCGATCCGGCAAATGCCGGGGCTCGGCACGGTGAGCAATGTCATCGTGCTGGGACTAGCGGCGGACGCCACGCTGGCCGTCCTGCCGCCGCTGGAGTCGATGGTGGCGCGCAGTGCGCTGCTGGCAGGAGCGATTGTGCTGAACGCTATCGCTACCGGAATGTATATTGGCGCGGGCTTTGGCCCCGGGCCGCGCGATGGCCTGATGACCGGTCTGCATGCTCGCACTGGTTGGTCACTGCGCGGTATCCGGACGGCGATCGAGCTTTCCGTACTGCTGATTGGCTGGCTGCTGGGGGGTAAATTTGGCGTCGGAACCGTCATCTACGCGCTGTCGATTGGGCCGCTGATCCAGCTGTGCCTGCCGTGGTTCAGCCAGCCCGTCAGCCGCAACGCGGTCAGCCCTCCCCGGGAAATAGTCTCCTGAATTAACCCATCGCCCTCTTCATCACGGAGAGGGCTTTTCATCGCTTACAGGCCGCTCAGGCCATGAAGCATCATGTAGATCCCCGCCACAATAATCAGTAAGCCTGAGAACCAGGGCGCCTTGCGCGAGAGGTCGTTAAGCCACGGCCAGCGGCGGGTGGCATGTTTAAGGCTCAGGGCGGCGATGGCCCCGGAAGCCACCAGCGTCAGCGCCAGACCAACGCTAAAGCCCAGCACCAGCGTGGCGCCCAGGGAGAATTTCTTCAGCTGTAAACAGATAAGCAGCACGGTAATGGACGCCGGGCAGGGGATCAGCCCGCCGGTCAGGCCAAACAGTACGATCTGCCCGGTCGTCACCTGGCGGCCATCAAAGCGCCGGTTGATCTCCTGAGCATGAGCCCGCTGATGCGCGTCCTGCCACTCCTCCGCCACCAGCGGCGCGGCGGATGAGGACGCATGGTGATGGTCATGGTGGTGATCATGTTCGTGGTGATGATCATGTTCGTGGTGGTGATCATGGTGCGTGTGGGGCTGCGATTCGCGCCAGGTGCGCCAGAGCATCCAGCAGGCAATCAGCACAATGACAATCCCTGAGACCAGCTGAAACCAGGGTTCAGAGGTTTGGGCGTTCCAGCCGTGGCCAAACCACAGGCCGGCCATGGCGATCAGCCAGACCACTGCCGTATGGGAAACCGTGGCCGCCAGCCCCAGCAGTACCGCCTGTTTTAAGGTTCCTCGCACCGCCACGATAAAGGCGGCCATCATTGTTTTTGAGTGCCCGGGTTCGAGGCCGTGCAGCGCGCCGAGCAGTATTGCGCTGGGTATAAACAGCCAGGCATTGCCCTGCTGCAGAAGGGTAGTGAAATCGTTCATATCGGGATCCTTGCCAAAAGTGCGATTATCCTACTCCCCCCCAGTAGTAAAATACTACCCCCCAGTAGATAAAGCGGCTAATAAAAAGGATCATGGTATGCTGGCAGGCGTTGCTGACCACGCAGGTCGGTAATCCCGGACAGAATGAAACGGTGGATCGTGCAATGTCACATACAGTTCGACACAAAAAGATGTTACTGACCCGGCTGAAGAAAATTCAGGGGCAGAGTACCGCGTTAGAGAAAATGCTTAATCGCGAGCATGAGTGCGCTGAAATATTACAGCAGCTGGCGGCGATCCGCGGCGCGGTCAACGGCATGATGCTGCAGGTTATTCAGGGGCATCTTACCGACCATGTGGTGAAAGAGCCTGACGAGACGCAGCGCGAAGCGGATCTGGAGACGGTGATGCAGGTGATTAAATCCTATCTGAAGTAGCGCCCCCTGACGTTCCGCTCAAGCCACCCGCCGCTTAATGCGCATGGAGGTTATGCTCTGCCCACAGAATGAACTGCTCTTTTGGCAGCGCTTTGCTGTACAGCCACCCCTGGGCGTACTGAACGCCATGCTGGCGCAGCCAGTCGCGCTGGCTTTCGGTTTCCACCCCTTCGGCGACGGTGGCCAGATTGAGCGCTTTGGCCATTTCAATAATGTGCGGCGTCAGCGGCCGGTACTCGAGGGTATCGACAAAAGATTTATCGATTTTCAGCGTGTCGACGTCCAGTTTCTGCAGATAGCTCAGGCTGGAGTAGCCGGTACCGAAATCGTCAATCGAGATCCGATGGCCAGCCTGACGGTAGTGAGCGATCACCGGCATAGTCGTCTCCGGGTCGACAAAACCACGCTCGGTGATTTCAAGGATGATCTGTTCGGCGGCGATCCCCCAGTGCTGTAGCTGATTGTGCAACAACGTCGGCAGGGTGGGCGAGCGTAAATCATCTACCGACAGGTTGATGGAGATGTGCACTTCCGGCCGCTGCCGCAGCCAGGGGCCGAGATCGGCAAAAATTTTCCTGACGATATCTTCCGTCAGCTGCGTGATGAGCCCGGTCTGCTCGGCCAGGGGAATAAAGATATCCGGCGATAAAAAAGTGCCATCGGGCTGCTGCCAGCGGGCCAGGGCCTCAGCCCCGGCAATTTTCCCGTCCTGCAACGAAATAATCGGCTGATAGTGAACCTGAATCGCTTCGGAATTGAGGGCGTCCAGCATGCTGTTGCGCGGTGAGCGCAGGTGCCTTAGCAGACGCAGCAGCAGCCAGGTGGCGAGCAGGCTGGTGAAAATGCCGGCAGGGAGCCAGAAGAACAGCTGCTGTCGAATGCGCTGCTGCAGCGGCAAGGTTGAAGACCAGGTTACGATGCCAGAGCCCAGCTCGGGAATGCGCTGGATCCGGTAGACTGTGTTATCCAGAGTAAGCATATCCACATGCGGATCTTTAATGCGTTGCCAGACTTTCGCCGGCAGCGGCTGACTGCTGATCACCATTTTCTGGTGGTCCAGGCCAAACAGCATGGTATGGATCTTCTCTTCGCTGGCGGGAACGACATCAATAAAGGAGACGGGGTCGATCATCACCATGTGCTGCCGGCTGCCCATGGCCGTCATCTGATGATCGAGGCCAAGATCGTTAATTGAGGTCAGCCAGGTGCGATAGCCGTCGGGGGCAATGTGGTCCGGCGGGGGGAAGGTGACCGCGACGCTATGGTCTTCCAGGGAGGAGCATTGCGGCACGGAATCACGCAGCCAGAGCACTTCCTGAATGTAGCGATGGGTATAGGCGATGCGGCGGAGCGTAAGCAGATGTTCAGGGCTACAGGAGGCGGCGGTGTGTGCGTCAGCCTCTCGTAACGCTTCCCGGGCCTGGTCGGCAACCTGCAGCGTCCGAACGACGATACGGTTGGAATAGTCATCCAGTTCACGATAGAACTGCATTTTGGCCTGCCGCGCCGCCTGCCAGATGCTGAGTGAAATGGGCAGGATGATGGCCAGTATCAGCACTCCTGTAAACAGCGCCATCAGATGCCGGGTCCTCATGCCTGTGTCCTTATCGTTCGCCGGGTGTCATCAGTATATGCGAAAGATAATTCGGGCGCAGCGGGAGAAAACGCGTCGTTTGGGGAAAAAGCCGGCATCACAACAGGCTGCGATGCCGGGAGAGAAGGATGATTCCGATGTAGCAGAATAAAAATGAGGGTGTGAATGCCGGGCAGGGTGTGTTCCGGCATTCAGTCGCAGCATACGCTGCGCAGATGACAGCAATATGTTAGCTAGTGTGCATCCGGCGCCGGGATATCAGCGCTGATGCGCAGGTCATTCTCATCAAACACCATGCAGAAGCGCTCATCGAAAGCCAGATTAATTTTCTGCCAGGGGCGGAAATGGACGTCGCCGGGCAGCAGAACCTTGACGTTGTCGTGGCCGTAGCACTGGCCGAACAGATAGGTATTGTTGCCCAGACGCTCCACCACTTCACATTGAAACTCCACCACGGTACCGGTGGTGACTTCCGGGGTGAGGTGCTCCGGCCGGATCCCCAGCGTCACCGCAGCGCCGGGCTTCAGCGGCTGGGTGGCGATAGTCAGGGCCAGCTGATGGTCCTGCGCGAGGGTGACCGTTAAGCGTTCCGGCTGCCAGTCGCTGACGATAGCCGGCAGAAAGTTCATCTTCGGCGAGCCGATAAAGCCGGCGACGAATTTGTTGACCGGATTGTAATACAGCGCCATCGGCGAACCCATTTGTTCGACCTTTCCGTAGTTCATGACCACGATTTTATCGGCCAGGGTCATCGCTTCCACCTGATCGTGCGTGACATACACCATGGTGGTTTTCAGCTCCTGGTGCAGACGGGCAATATGCAGGCGCATATCGACGCGCAGCTCCGCATCAAGGTTAGAGAGCGGCTCATCGAACATAAATACCCGGGGATTACGCACGATCGCCCGGCCAATGGCCACGCGCTGCCGCTGGCCGCCAGAGAGCTGCTTCGGTTTACGATCCAGCAGGTGCGAGAGCTGCAGCGTTTTAGCCACCATTTCCACCTGGCGACGGATCTCCGTTTTCGGCACTTTATTCACCTTCAGCCCGTAGCCCATGTTCTCTGCCACCGTCATGTGCGGATAGAGCGCATAGGACTGGAAGACCATCGCCACGCCGCGGCGGGCGGGCACGACATCATTCATCACCTCATCGCCGATCAGTACTTCTCCTTCGCTGACCTCTTCCAGCCCGGCAATCATGCGCAGTAGCGTCGATTTTCCACAACCGGAAGGGCCGACGAAGACGGCAAACTCGCCATCTTCAATATCGAGATTGACCTGGTGCAGCGTCACCGTGCTGCCGAACCTTTTGGTGACATTCCTCAGTCGTATATTGGACATCCACATTCCCCGGAGTGAGTAGCTGTTATTTGCCGTTGGCTTATCGCTATGTTGAGTGTGATTTGTATTACGTGTAACAAATCGGTGTGACGATGTTCAACAGCAGTAAAATCATGCCCTGACTATAACTTCCGCGGATTTTGCGCCATACAGGGACGTTTCATTTCTGCAAGGATGATCACACAACTGGCAGCTTATGGTAGTTTTATCAACGATCAAAGCGTAGCGTATAACAAAAGCGAATCAGAACATGTTTTCCATGTAACACGGCAGTTTGAAATGATTTATTTTTCTAACTGGCAGACGGAATTCAAATAAAAACCATTAAATTGTTATACCTTCACATGAGGTTGATAATGAAAAAGAACACGCTTGCTGCACTGATCCTTACCACCCTGGCGGCGGGGCAACTCGCCAGCCTGCAGGCGCATGCCGCCGGGCAGCTCAACGTCTGGGAGGACATTAAAAAATCCGCTGGCATCAAAACCGCGGTTAGCGATTTTGAAAAGCAGTACAACGTGAAGGTCAATCTCCAGGAGATGCCCTACGCCCAGCAACTGGAAAAACTGCGCCTCGACGGCCCGGCGGGCATTGGGCCGGACGTGCTGGTGATCCCGAATGACCAGCTCGGCGGCGCCGTGGTACAGGGACTACTCTCGCCGCTCAGCGTCGATCAGGCGAAACAGGATGCCTTTACGCCAGCCTCCATCAATGCCTTCCGCATGGACAACGCGCTGTATGGGATCCCGAAGGCGGTGGAAACCCTGGTGCTTATCTACAACAAGGACCTGATCGACAAGCCGCTGGACAGCCTGCAGGCCTGGCTGGACTACTCGAAAACCCAGCGCGAGCAGAACAAATACGGCCTGCTCGCCAAGTTTGACCAGATCTATTACAGCTGGGGGGCGATTGGCCCGATGGGCGGCTATATCTTTGCTAAAAACGACAGCGGCGGCTTTAACCCGCAGCAGGTGGGTCTCAATACCCCCGGCGCCGTCGAAGCCGTCACCTTCCTGAAAAAATTCTATGCCGAGAAGGTCTTTCCGGCGGGGATCCTCGGCGATAACGGGCTGAATGCCATCGATTCCCTGTTTACCGAGAAAAAAGCGGCGGCGGTGATCAACGGCCCCTGGGCCTTCCAGCCGTATGAAGCCGCTGGCATTAACTATGGCGTGGCGCCCCTGCCGACCCTGCCGGACGGCAAGCCGATGAGCTCCTTCCTCGGCGTCAAAGGCTATGTAGTATCGACCTGGAGTAAAGACAAAGCGCTGGCGCAACAGTTTATCGAGTTCATCAACCAGCCGCAGTATGTGAAAGCCCGCTATGTCGCCACTGGCGAAATTCCGCCGCTGAAGGCGATGATTGACGATCCGGTGATTAAAAACGACCAAAAGGCCAGCGCCGTCGCCATCCAGTCGGCGCGAGCGGTGGCGATGCCGGGCATTCCCGAGATGGGGGAAGTGTGGGGGCCGGCCAACGCCGCGCTTGAACTGAGCCTCACCGGTAAGCAGGCGCCGCAGGCCGCGCTCGATAACGCGGTGAAACAGATCACGATGCAGATCGAAGCGATGCAGGCCAGCAATCAGTAATTCACCGTCACGTGAAGTCACCGAGCGGGAGGGGGACCTCCCGTTTGTAGAAGGAGTCGAGTGTGAGCATCCATTCCAGCGAAAATTTTAGCGACGCACGCGGGCCCGGGCGCCATGCATGGTGCGGCCTGCTGCTGGCAATCGTGCCGGGTTTCGGTCAGTTTTATCATCGCCAGTGGCTGAAAGGGCTGGTCTTCCTGGTGCTGCTGAGCAGCTTTCTGGGGATTTTTTATGATTTCCTGCGTGAGGGGTTGTGGGGGTTATATACCCTGGGTGAAGAGGTACCGCGGGATAACTCTATCTTCCTGTTAGCCGAGGGGATTATCAGCGTGCTGATCGTCGCTTTCGGCGTGCTGATCTATTTTCTCTCGCTGCGGGATGCGTGGCTCAACGGCAAAAAACGCGATGAGGGGATCGCCCTCAACAGCGTGCGTAAGCAGTACCAGATGCTGCTGAGCGACGGCTTTCCGTACCTGATGATCACCCCGGGCTTTATTCTGCTGGTGTTTGTGGTGATCTTTCCGATTCTGTTCGGTTTCGCCATCGCCTTCACCAACTACAACCTGTACCACACCCCGCCGGCGAAGCTGGTGGACTGGGTGGGGCTGAAAAACTTTATTAATATTTTCACCCTCTCCATCTGGCGCTCCACTTTCCTGGATGTGCTGCAGTGGACCGTGGTGTGGACGCTGCTGGCGACCACCCTGCAGTGTACTGTGGGCGTACTGCTGGCGATTCTGGTGAACCAAAAAGATCTGCGCTTTAAGCCGCTGATCCGCACCATCTTTATTTTGCCGTGGGCGGTGCCGGGGTTTGTCACCATTCTCGTTTTTGCCGGCATGTTCAACGACTCCTTCGGGGTCATCAACAACGCGATCCTGTCCTTTTTTGGCATCAGTCCGAAGGCATGGCTCACCGATCCGTTTTGGACTAAAACGGCGCTGATCATGATGCAGACCTGGCTTGGCTTCCCGTTTGTCTTTGCCATGACCACCGGCGTGTTGCAGGCGATCCCGGACGATCTGTATGAAGCGGCGACGATGGACGGCGCCAGCGCCTTTACCCGTCTGCGCACCATCACCCTGCCGCTGGTGCTGTATGCGATCGCGCCGATCATCATCACCCAGTACACCTTCAACTTTAATAACTTCAATATCATTTACCTGTTCAACAACGGCGGCCCTGCGGTGGCAGGCTCTAACGCCGGCGGGACGGATATTCTGGTGTCGTGGATCTATAAGCTGACGATGTCTTCGTCGCAGTACGCCATCGCGGCGACCATCACGATCCTGCTGTCGATCTTTGTCGTCGGCCTGGCGCTGTGGCAGTTCCGCGCCACCAAATCCTTCAAAAATGACGACATGGCGTAAGGGAAGCAACATGGCTCAATCACCCAGTATTAAACGCGAAAAGTGGATCCGGCTCTCTCTCACCTGGCTGGTGGTTATTCTGGTCTCAGTGGTGATTATCTATCCGCTGGTCTGGACGGTCGGGGCGTCGCTGAACGCCGGCAATAGCCTGCTCAGTACCTCAATCATTCCGGAAAATGTGTCGTTCCAGCACTATGCCGATCTGTTCAATGGCAATGTGAATTACCTCACCTGGTACTGGAACTCGATGAAAATCAGCTTCCTGACCATGGTGCTGACCCTGATTAGCGTTAGCTTTACCGCTTACGCCTTCTCCCGCTTCCGCTTTAAAGGGCGGCAGAACGGGCTGATGCTGTTCCTGCTGCTGCAGATGATCCCGCAGTTTTCCGCGCTGATTGCCATCTTTGTCCTGTCGCAACTGCTTGGCCTGATTAACAGCCATCTGGCGCTGGTGCTGATCTACGTCGGGGGGATGATCCCGATGAATACCTGGCTGATGAAAGGGTATCTCGACGCGATCCCTAAAGACCTGGATGAGTCCGCTCGCATGGACGGCGCCAGCAGCTTTCGCATCTTTATCGAGATCATCATGCCGTTGTCGAGGCCCATCCTCGCGGTGGTGGCGCTGTTCTCGTTCACTGGGCCGCTGGGGGATTTCATCCTCTCCAGCACCATCCTGCGTACCCCGGATAAATACACGCTGCCTATCGGTCTGTATAACCTGGTGGCGCAAAAAATGGGTGCCAGCTACACCACCTACGCGGCGGGGGCGGTGCTGATCGCCGTACCGGTGGCGATCCTCTACCTGGCGCTACAAAAATACTTCGTCTCCGGCCTGACCTCGGGCAGTACTAAAGGATAAGCACATGAAAAGATTCACACCCGCATGGCTTGCGGTTTGTCTGGCATGCAGTTTCTCCACCTCTTCTCTGGCCGCGGACGCGCTTGCAACCCGCGCGTTTCAGGGCATGCCGGCGGACTTTATCAAAGGCGCGGATATCTCCACGCTGCTGGACGCCGAAAAGCACGGGGCGACGTTCTACGATCAGAATAATCAGCGCAAGGATCCGATCGCTATTCTGAAAGAGAACGGCGTCAACTATGTCCGCCTCCGTCTGTGGGTGGATCCGCAATCGGCGAGCGGCGAGGACTATGGCGGTGGGAACAATGATCTGGCCACCACCCTGGCGCTGGCGAAACGGGCGAAAGCCCAGGGGATGAAGCTGTTGCTTGATTTTCACTACAGCGATTTCTGGACCGATCCCGGCAAGCAGTTCAAGCCGAAAGCCTGGGAAAAGATGGATTACCCGCAGCTGAAAACGGCGATTCATGACTATACCCGCGATACCATCGCCCGCTTTAAGCAGGCGGGCGTGCTGCCGGATATGGTGCAGATCGGCAACGAAATCAACGGCGGCATCCTGTGGCCGGAAGGGAAAAGCTGGAGGCAGGGCGGCGGAGAGTTCGACCGGCTGGCTGGCCTGCTGAACGCGGCTATCGCTGGCCTGAAGGAGAACCTGCGCCAGGGCGAGCAGGTGAAAATCATGCTGCATCTGGCCGAAGGGACCAAGAACGATACCTTCCGCTGGTGGTTTGATGAGATCGACAAGCGCCATGTACCGTATGACGTGATTGGTCTGTCGATGTACACCTACTGGAATGGCCCGATCAGCGCCCTGAAGGCCAATATGGATGACATCAGCAAACGCTATAACAAAGACGTCATCGTCGTCGAGGCGGCCTATGCCTATACCCTGGCCAACTGCGATAACGCGGAAAATAGTTTCCAGGCGAAAGAGGAAAAGGATGGGGGATATCCCGCCAGCGTACAGGGGCAATATAACTATATTCACGATTTAATGCAGGCGGTGGTTGATGTGCCAGACCAGCGTGGTAAAGGTATTTTCTATTGGGAGCCTACATGGATTGCCGTGCCGGGAAATACCTGGGCCACCCCGGCGGGGATGAAATATATCCACGACGAGTGGAAAGAGGGTAATGCACGTGAAAATCAGGCGCTATTTGATTGCCAGGGAAAAGTATTGCCGTCGGTAAAAGTTTTTAATTAATTTTTTTGTCGTCTTTTTCAGGAAGTTTATTATGAATAAATTTGCACCTTTACATCCGAAGGTTAGTACGCTGCTGCATGGCGCGGATTATAATCCTGAGCAATGGGAGAATGACCCCGATATTATTGATAAAGACATTGCCATGATGCAGCAGGCAAAATGCAATGTGATGTCGGTGGGAATATTTAGCTGGGCGAAACTGGAGCCACGCGAAGGGGTATTTAATTTCGCCTGGCTGGATATTATCCTCGATAAACTGTATGCCGCCGGCATTCATGTCTTTCTGGCCACGCCGAGCGGCGCGCGTCCGGCGTGGATGTCGCAGCGCTATCCGCAGGTTCTGCGGGTGGGGCGCGATCGGGTGCCGGCCCTGCACGGCGGCCGTCACAACCACTGTATGTCGTCACCGGTCTATCGCGAGAAAACTCTGCAAATCAATACCCTGCTGGCAGAACGTTATTCCTCACACCCGGCGGTGCTGGGCTGGCATATTTCCAACGAATATGGCGGTGAATGCCATTGCGATCTCTGCCAGAACCGTTTTCGCGACTGGCTGAAGGCGCGTTACCAGACCCTGGAGAACCTCAACCAGGCCTGGTGGAGCACCTTCTGGAGTCATACCTATACTGACTGGTCGCAGATTGAATCGCCTGCGCCGCAGGGCGAGATGTCGATCCACGGTCTCAATCTTGACTGGCATCGCTTTAATACCGCTCAGGTGACCGATTTCTGCCGCCATGAAATTGCTCCGCTGAAGGCGGCGAATGCCTCCCTGCCGGTGACTACCAACTTTATGGAGTATTTCTACGATTACGACTACTGGCAGCTGGCGGAGGCGCTGGATTTCATCTCCTGGGACAGCTATCCGATGTGGCACCGCGATAAAGACGAAACCGCGCTGGCCTGCTACACCGCGATGTATCACGACATGATGCGCAGCCTGAAGGGCGGCAAACCGTTTGTGCTGATGGAGTCCACCCCGGGCGCCACCAACTGGCAGCCGACCAGCAAACTGAAGAAGCCGGGAATGCATATTCTTTCCTCGCTACAGGCGGTGGCGCATGGCGCCGACTCGGTGCAGTATTTCCAGTGGCGGAAAAGCCGCGGTTCGGTTGAGAAATTTCACGGCGCAGTGGTCGACCACGTCGGACATATTGATACCCGCATTGGCCGCGAAGTCTGCCAGCTCGGCGAGATCCTCAGCAAGCTGCCGGAGGTGAGAGGCTGTCGCACCGAGGCGAAAGTAGCGATTATCTTCGACCAGCAGAACCGCTGGGCGCTGGATGACGCCCAGGGGCCGCGT
The DNA here is from genome assembly GCF_018223905.1 of Klebsiella sp. 28. Classification (NCBI taxonomy): domain Bacteria; kingdom Pseudomonadati; phylum Pseudomonadota; class Gammaproteobacteria; order Enterobacterales; family Enterobacteriaceae; genus Klebsiella; species Klebsiella sp. 28. The sequence goes on along the minus strand of NZ_JAGRQY010000058.1, from coordinate 21,911 downwards.
AATCTTGGGATGGAATATGAGAAGACGGTCAACGAGCACTACCGCCCGTTCTGGGAGCAGGGCATCGCCGTCGATGTGATTGACGCCGATGTCGATTTAACGCCGTATCAGTTAGTGATTGCCCCGATGTTATATATGGTGCGCGACGGCTTTGCCGGTCGGGCGGAGGCGTTTGTCGCCAACGGCGGCCACCTGGTGACCACCTACTGGACCGGTATCGTCAATGAGTCCGATCTCTGCTATCTCGGCGGCTTCCCGGGCCCGCTGCGCAATCTGCTGGGGATCTGGGCGGAAGAGATCGACTGCCTGAATGACGGCGAGTTTAATCTGGTGCAGGGGCTTGCCGGGAATCAGTGCGGTCTGCAGGGCCCTTATCAGGTGCGCCATCTCTGCGAACTGATCCATATCGAGAGCGCCCAGGCGCTGGCCACCTACCGGGATGATTTTTATGCCGGACGGCCGGCTGTGACGGTGAACGCGTTCGGGAAAGGCAAAGCCTGGCATGTGGCCTCCCGCAACGATTTAGCCTTCCAGCGCGATTTCTTTACCGCCCTGAGCAAGGAGCTGGCCCTGCCGCGGGCGATAGCGACGGAGTTACCACCCGGCGTGGTGGCGACTGCGCGCACCGACGGTGACAACGCATTTATCTTCCTGCAGAACTACAGCGCGCAAAACCATACCCTAACCCTGCCGCAAGGGTATTGGGATTGCCTGACCGACGCGGCGGTATCGGCTCTACTGACCCTGACGGCATGGGATTGCCGTATTCTCCGTCGTCACGCGTAATTTCTTCTTCTCCACGCCTGCTCTGACGAGCAGGCTTTTTTTTTATCTTAAACCTGGAGTTTATTATGGTGAGTTTAAAATCCTTCCTGCACTATTTCTCCCCAGCGCGTCCGGCACAGCCATTAAGCGAGGCGGAAAAACAGCAAATCGAGGCGCTTATTCAGGCCTTTGGTGGCGAAGCGAATATTACGCAAGTGGACGCCTGTATTACCCGTCTGCGGGTTAGCGTTCGCCATCTTGCGGCCGTGGACTCCGAAGCATTACAGCAGCAGGGCGCGCTAGGGGTTATTATTCTTGGTCAGCAGGTGCATGCTATTTTCGGTAAACAGTCCGATGCGCTGCGTCAGCTTCTGGATGAACATTTTGCCGCCCGGAAATAAATAAAACGGGATAACCTGAAAGCAGGTTATCCCGAAAATAAGACAAAGACAGCAGTGGCAATAAAGTTTACCGGAAGATAATTAACAGTCTTACAGCAGGAGATAAAAATAACGTATGAGTCTTAGCCGTGCGCGATTACCACCAGGCCTCAACCTGCACGCCGAAATTCCAGGTATTATTCGCCGTCTGGTCTTCAAACGGTTTACCATCTTCGGAATCATTCAAATATGAAGCAAAAATGCGTAATTCCGGACGTGACATAAAGTCTGGCCCGTCCGCCAGGCCCAACGCAATGGTGTATTTCTCACCGGCCTGTTTGTAGCTGGTGCCATTGTTGTAGCTGTCTTTCTGATAGAAACCGCCGACTTCGCCAATCAGGCGCACGTAGTCGGTGAACTGGTACTGCCCGCGGGCGACCAGCGACAGCATCCGCGTTTTGTCGGTATAGTCGGTAATGTCATCCGCCGAGCCCCAGGTCAGAACGTGGTTGATAGAAAACTTCTCAGTAATCGGGATCAGGCCGGTGTTAATCACGCGATAACCGGTGGCGTCGTTCACGTAGTTCCACATATCGTACCAGCCGCCGCCCTGGGAGACCATGTTCTGCGCCAGGCCTTTGTTGGCGTACTGCAGCACGGTTTTGTTATAGCCGCCCAGCATATCCTGACTGATTTCACCGGTCAGCATGACGCCGTTGTCAGCATCGTACAGTCCGCCGTAGCTATCCTGTTTTTTGGTGGTGTTTGGCATCGCGTAGTCGATACCGAATTCGGTCCACGAGCCCGCCCATGGCTTCCAGCCCGCGTAGCGTAAATCGATATAGTTGATATTGACGTTGCTGTCGCCATCGACGCGATAGTCAACATCGTTGGCATCGCCGCGGATCCAGGCCAGCGAGACGGCGCCCGGGCCGAGGGTGTAGTTTTCCACCCCGGCTCCGGAGCCGGAAATGTTCCAGTATTTGGTATCGATGATATGCAGATCATGGCGCTGGTAGTAACGTTTACCGCCCCAGATCACCGCATTCGGATCGCCAGGGATCAGCCCCTTTATCTGCAGGTTCAACTGACGTAAGCCGAACTGTGCATCATCGTTCAGCGTGGTTTCATTATCGTTAGAGCCGTCGGAGACCATGCTGACCATACTGTCGAGATAGAAGCTGACGTCATCTTTCTTATAGACCTCAGAGCCCAGTTCCAGCTCGCCATAGGTATCCGACTCGTTCCCCAAACGGCCCAGCTTATTTTTTTGCCATTCCGCTTCGCTACCGTCGCCGGAGACCCCAACCCCGGCGCGCATATAGCCATGGAAATCGATCGTTGGGATCGCGGCGGTGGCCGCAAACGCGGAAGGAGCGATTAGCGCAGCGGCTAACGCGACTGAAAGGGCGCGCAGTGTAGTGTTCATCTCTATCCTCTTATTGTTTTGTATTACGTTCACATAACAGGTGTCATAAAATGCCTAAATGTAACTTCAGGCAAATGAGATATGATTATTGTGTGATTAACTGCAAATAATCACGGTGGTTTTTGTTGTGATGGGTGAGATGATTCACAATTCATTGTATTGTGAACGTAATACTTTTATCGCTATTGTTTTGCAGTGAGAGGTGGCGGTGAGCGTTTTTTCAAATGGCCCCTGTTACAATCATGGGATAACAACATAAGGAACCGGACCATGAAGTCTAAAAGCGCTACTCTGGAAGACGTCGCACGCCATGCGGGCGTCTCTTACCAGACCGTGTCCAGGGTACTCAACAAATCAGCTAATGTATCCGAAGCGACACGTCGCAAGGTGGAGAAATCGATAGAGGCCTTACGCTATGTGCCAAACCGGCTGGCGCAGCAGCTGGTGGGGAAGGAGAGCCAGACGGTCGGGCTGGTGACTATTTCTCTGGCCTGGCATGCGCCTTCCCAGGTGGCGGCGGCGGTAAAACGCTATGCCAACCTGGAAGGTTACCAGGTTCTGATTTCGATGATCGATGAGAGCGTCAACCAAAGCATCCAGGATTCCATCAATGAGCTGAAATCTCAGCGGGTGGATAAAGTCATTATCAACGTGCCGCTGGAGACCGAACAGGCGCAGAAAATCGCTGCTGACAACGATGATATCGTCTGCCTGTTTCTCGACGTTGATCCCTACAGCTCTGTGTTTAACGTTTCGTTTAACCCGGCGGACGGCACCCGGGCCAGCGTCAAATATCTCTATGAGATGGGGCATCGGGAGATCGCTCTGCTGGCGGGGCCGGACAGCTCAGTCTCGGCCAAACTCCGGTTAAAAAGCTGGCTGGAGACCCTGGATGGTTACGGTCTGAAGCCGGTGACCGTCCTGCACGGCAACTGGGATGCGCAGAGCGGCTACGCCGGCGCGCTGCAGATGCTGCGCGAAACGCCTAATTTCAGCGCTGTGCTGGTGGGTAATGATCAGATGGCGCTGGGGGTGCTCAGCGCCTTCCATCAGCATCAGGTGGCGGTGCCGGGTGAGAAGTCGGTTATTGGCTATGACGATACCTACGAAAGCTCCTTTTTCTATCCGGCGCTGAGTACCGTGTCGCTCGACCTCGACCTGCAGGGGAAAGAGGCGGTGCGGCGGATCCTCGCCAGCACCAGCGGGGCGCCTCATACCTCATCCATTCTGCCGGCGCGCCTGGTGATACGCCATTCCAGCGGCGCCCGAATCGAGCAGGGAAAAGATCTGCAGGCCATTGCGGAACAGCTCCGCGCCATCGCCCACCGTCTGGCACCCTGACGCCAAAGGCGGGGAAACTCGCCTTATCACCTTACCCTTAAATTGAGCAGGGTTGATCTTTGTCACAGCACGGCGTAACCTTATTGTTATGTTATAACGTAATAAAGAGGTCAGCATGAAAGCCCATATCCATCCTCCCTATCGTACGGTGGTGTTTCACGACACCAGCGCGAATGAGTATTTTAAAGTCGGCTCAACTATCCGCACCGATCGCGTGATTGAACTCGATGGCGAAACTTTTCCGTATGTGACGATCGACGTCTCCTCGAAATCGCATCCGTACTACACGGGCAAACAAAAAACCTTCGCCAATGAAGGCAGTGCAGCCCGATTCCGCCAGCGCTTCGGCGGCTTTATTGATGCGAAAAGGAAAGCATGATGCAGGTCGTCAACTCATTACGTAGCGCTAAACAGCGCCACCCGGATTGCCAGCTGGTTAAACGCAAAGGGCGGCTGTACGTTATCTGTAAGAGCAACCCCCGCTTCAAAGCGGTGCAGGGGCGCAAAAAACGCCGTTAACGGAAACTCTCCAGCGAGCGGCGCTGTTGGCCGTCGGCGGTAAAATTGTCGGCGGCCAGCCATTGGCGCATGGCGTTATCCAGCTCCGGCCATTCGCCGTCTATCACCGAAAACCAGTCCGTGTCCCGGTTGTGTCCTTTACTCACCAGCGCCTGGCGAAAACGTCCTTCGTACTGAAACCCCAGCCGCCTTGCCGCCCGGGCTGATGGGATATTAAGACTGTTGCATTTCCATTCATAGCGACGGTAGCCGAGCGTATCAAAGACATACTGCATCAACAGCCAGTGCGCTTCGGTGGCCATGGCCGTTCGGCTCAGTAACGGTGAAAAATGCACATGCCCCACCTCTACCACACCGTGAGCGATATCGATACGCATTAACGCCAGCGAGCCGACCGCTTTCCCTCGCTGCTGGTCAACGACGGCAAAATGAATCGGGTCTGCCAGCGTGGCGACCTGCTCCACCCAGGCACTGAATTCTGCAAGGTTGCTCTCAGGTTCACGCAGCAGCCACGTCCAGCTGCGGGCGTCTGGCGCCAGCTGGTGAGCGGCGAACAGATCGCTGGCATGAGCAAGAGTCAGCGGTTCGAGTCGACAACGGCTGCCCTGTAATACCTGTCGTGTCGGCCAGGGGCGCGGCTGCCAGTCAGGCAGCGCGACGCCGAGCGCCTGGCCAAACTGATTATATTCGCACATTGCGGTTTCCTTATTGGGGATTTACAGGCAGCGTACGCGCTCGCTGGTTCCATAAAAAGTGCCATTAGAGTATGTTTTTATGGGGCCACGAGGAGGCAATATGAATATACCGGACGAGGGGTTTTTTACGCTGTTGACGCAGGGGATGCGGAACCGCACGGTCGAAACCTTACAGCGCGCCCTTTACCACACCTTACGTGACGCTATCCTGCAGGGAACCCTGACGGCCCGCTGCCGTTTACCCGGATCGCGGGTGATGGCCGAACGGCTACACCTGTCGCGGAATACGGTCAATGCCGCACTGGAACAGCTGGCGCTGGAGGGGTACCTGACACGGAGCCGTCAGGGAACGCAGGTGGCACCACTCGCCTCCTGCCGCCAGGAGGCGGGTCAGATGCCGCCCGTCGTGCTGCCTGAGCGGCTGCAAAGGCTGCCAGCCGCGATGCGCCGCGACTCACCGACGCTGGCATTTACGCCAGGCATACCGGCGGTAAACTATTTCCCGCTGCCGCTGTGGCGGCGACTGATGGATAACGTGCTACGCGAAGATGGTAGCGCGCTGCTGGGTTATGGCGAAGCCGCGGGCGATCCTTTGCTGCGAGAGGCTATCGCTCGTCATCTGGCGCTCTCCCGGGGCATCCGGTGCGATATCCGGCAGATCGTCATCACCGAAGGCGCGCTGGAAGGCGTCAACTTATGCGCCTCGCTACTGACCAACCCGGGCGACAGCGTGTGGCTGGAAGAACCGGGGTACCTGGGGGCGAGGAGTGGCTTTCAGCGGGCGGGACTGCGGGTCAGAGGAATGGCTGTCGACGATGAAGGGATGTGTATTGCCAACGGCGTCGCGGAGCCGCCCCGGCTCATTTTCACCTCTCCTTCACACCAGTATCCCTGTGGGAGCATCATGAGCGCCGGGCGCCGTCTGGCGCTCGTGGAATATGCCCGCCGGCACGGGGCGTGGATTGTGGAGGATGACTACGACAGCGAGTTTCGCCATAGCGGAGAACCGATCCCGGCGATGCTGGGAATGGTGCCTGATGCCCCGGTGGTCTATCTCGGCACCTTCAGCAAAACGCTGTTTCCGGCGTTGCGTATCGGTTTTATGGTTATGCCGCCCGCGCTGGCGGATGCTGCTCAGGACGCCATTGGCGCGCTGCTGCGCGGGGGACACCGTGCTGAACAGCGGGCGCTGGCCAGCTTTATCGAGAAGGGACACTATGCGCGCCATCTGGCAGCGATGCGCCGCCTGTACCGTAAACGTCAGCAACAGCTGCGCGAGGCGCTGGCGCAAGAGATAACCGTGCCGTGCGACGTTCTCGGCGGGGGAGGGGGGATGCACCTGACGGTGGCGATGGAGGGCGTTAATGACCGGACGCTTGCGCAGCAGGCGCGCCAGTTTCAGCTGGCGCCCGCCGCGTTAAGTCATTTCTATCTCGACCCGCAGCGAGCGCGGAGCGGACTGGTGCTTGGGTATGGCAATACCTCTGCTTCTCGCTATCTCCCGGCGCTGCGGACCCTAAATCGCCTTATTGCGCAGCACCGGCGCGCGTGAGGGTAAAGACGTCGTAGAAGGAGAGCTCGCCTTTGGTGGCGACCATCTTTTTGAGCTGCGCCTTCTGCTCGCTATCGACGTCTGGCGACTGCAGGATACGATCGATCAGCTGCCGGGGGACAAAGCGGGTGTTGTACCATTCCCCGTTGTAGCACACGCGAAAGTCGAGGACATCGATATCCTCGTAGCGATAGCGTGGATAGACGTCAAAGAAGAAAAAGGCGTTGAACAGAATGAACAGCACCACCAGCAACCAGACCGAGTCTACCAGCGTTTCAGAGCGCAGCATGACCACCAGCGTCGCCAGAAACGCGGCATACATGGCAACAAACAGTCCCGGATGGTTGCGGATAAAACTGATGCTAAAACGCGGGCGATTATCGCGTTTTTCCTGGACGTTGAGTTCGTCAATGGTGTGAATCAGCAGGCGTTGTATTTCTGTCATCTTGGTCCTCGAATTCTGCAATGAGCCTGCCGCGCCCGGCGGACCAGGCGCGGCAGGCTCAGCCTGAAGGCTATTTTATGTTGCAATATTCTGCGGAGAAAGTAACAGATCAGTTACAGAAAAGCATAACAGTTACGGATTTGTCGGCGGAAGGCGCTTAATGATCTGCGCCGGGTTACCGCCGACGACGGTACAGGCAGGTACGTCTTTGGTGACCACCGCGCCGGACGCAATGACCGCATTATCGCCAATGGTCACGCCGGGATTGATCACTGCCCGACCCCCAATCCACACATTGTGGCCAATAGTTACCGGCTTGCCGTATTCCTGGCCGCTATTACGCGCATCGGCGTCCAGCGGATGAGTGGCGGTATAAATATGGACGCCTGGCGCCAGCATACAGTTATCGCCAATATGGATAGGGCAGACGTCGAGCATCACGCAGTCAAAATTGGCGTAAAAACCGGCGCCGAGAAAAATATTATAACCATAGTCGCAGCGAAAGCTTGGCTCGATATACGCATCGCCGGCGCGAGCGAACAGCTCGGCCAGAATATGCTGACGTTGTTCCTGGTCATCCGGGGCGGAATGATTATAACGGTGCAACAACTGTCTGGCGCGCAGGCGATCGGCGCGAAGCGTTGGGTCGCCAGATAAATAGAGCTCACCGGCGATCATTTTGCGTTTTTCTTCACTCATGGGTCTTCCTTATACCTGACTGTTGATGGCCGTAGCAGTATAAAAAAGAAACCGGTTACAGGGTTGCTGTTGGCTGAATGATGTGATGTCTATCACAAAGATACCCTACGGCGGCTGACCCGTACCGTCCGGCCAGCAGACCACGTAGTACGCGTAAATTAGCGGATAAATTTCCAGACAGAGGTCGGGATTTTATCGTATAGCTTATTCATGGTCAGTTCCGCCAGACGATGGTCGGCAGCTGAGTAAAATACCGCCAGCTCATTATCAGACAGTTCATATTTATTTTTTTCAATGACGCGCTCCAGCGTGTCAATTGTCTGGCAACGACGTAAGCGCATCAAATAGTCTGTTTTAGTTAATGGCTTATCAGACATAATTCCACCTTTTGATTGTAATAATTCTAACACGATAGACTGGCCGGGTTTTCCCGGCTGGCGTTGACAAAGCAACGAAATAGTCGGTTACCGGATTTTTTCCACTTTTGCAAATCCGTAGAGTTAATGCCGTAGTTACTGAACAACGTAAAAGTGTCGTCCAGATATTCGTCAACCTGAGCGATCAGCTTATTATCCTCTGCATACTTAATTTTATAATTAAGAGCGAATGTGGCAATGTGCTCGATCAATTCATTTAACTGGAGATTGACAGCCGACGTCGGGTCGTTGACCCAGCCATGGTTGCTCTCTTCCAGGTTTGCAAGGCAGTCATGATACAGCGTTTCGCAGAGAAAGCGTAGCTGTGCAATATCATGTCTTTTTGGCGAGTATTCGTCCATAACGCATCCCCTTTTGAGTGGTTTAAACGACGACTAGCAAACACCGTTGTGGGATGAACACGACTAACTGACCTGACACTAACTGAGTAATCCTGCTGATTTAACTATAATCCACTCTCCAACAGATTTCATCGTGCTATTACGAAAAATTACAATTATCAGCGAGAAATTATCTTAAAAATAGACGAATTAATTTCGAAGGCGCTGGCCCACAGCCGGAGAAATAGAGAAATCTTATGAATCATTGGTTTATGGCAGGCAGCTGTCGCGTTCAGAAACCGCCGACCCGTGGATAATGATAGTAGGATTATTCCTGGTAAATGAGTGTTTGCCGATCCCGAGTTGTTGAACAAGCTGCTAAAAATAGCCTGCGCCATATCAATATATATTAAATGCAGAACGAAAAATAAACAATGGCAATATGTGCCTTGCCAGCCAGTGATAAAAAAGGGCCGCGGTAGCGGCCCTTTGTTCAGGAGTGAAGATTAATGATGCTCAACCTGATGGCTGTGCTCTATATCTTCCGATTTTTTGCTAAAGCGGCGACGAACCACCACAAAGAACACCGGCACGAAGAAGATCGCCAGGATCGTCGCGGTCACCATCCCGCCCATTACGCCTGTACCGACGGCGTTCTGCGCACCGGAGCCGGCGCCGGAGCTGATAACTAGCGGCATTACCCCGAGGATGAACGCCAGAGATGTCATCAGGATTGGACGTAGACGCATACGTACTGCTTCAAGCGTCGCCTCAATCAGCCCTTTGCCCTCTTTCTCCATCAGGTCTTTGGCGAATTCAACGATCAATATTGCGTTCTTCGCCGACAGGCCGATGGTGGTCAGCAGACCCACCTGGAAGTAAACGTCGTTGGTTAGCCCGCGGAAGGTGGCGGCTAACAGCGCACCGACCACACCCAAGGGGACGACCAGCATAACCGAGAACGGAATCGACCAGCTCTCATACAGCGCCGCCAGACACAGGAAGACGACAATCAGCGAGATGGCATACAGGGCAGGGGCCTGGTTGCCGGACAGTCGCTCCTGATAAGACATCCCGGTCCAGTCGTAGCCGATACCGGAAGGCAGTTTACCCGCCAGCTCTTCCATCAGCGCCATCGCCTCACCGGTACTCTTGCCTGGCGCGGCCTGACCGAGGATTTCCAGTGACGGCAGACCGTTGTAGCGTTCCAGACGCGGCGAACCGTATTCCCAACGCGAGGTCGAGAAAGCAGAGAACGGCACCATCTGACCATCGCTGCCGCGAACATACCACTTGCCGATATCTTCCGGCAGCATACGGTATTTCGCTTCGGACATGATGTACACTTTCTTCACGCGGCCGCGGTCGATAAAGTCGTTGACATAGCTTCCGCCCCAGGCTGCGCCCAGCGTGGTGTTAATGTCGCTGATGGAGACGCCCAGCGCCTGAGCTTTCTCCTGATCGATATCGATTTTAAACTGCGGTGTATCTTCCAGACCGTTAGGGCGCACGCCGGTCAGCACGTCAGGATGCTGCGCCACCATGCCAAACAGTTGGTTACGCGCCTGGGTCAGTTTTTCGTGGCCCAGACCGCCCTGGTCAATCAGCTCGAAGTCAAAGCCGGTCGCGGTACCCAGTTCAACGATAGCCGGCAGGTTAAAGGCGAAGACCATCGCATCTTTAATCTGCGAGAAGTAGCCCATTGCTCTCGCGGTGATCGCTTCAACTTTGTTTTCCTCACCCGGACGCTGGCTCCAGTCTTTCAGCGAAACGAACGCGATACCGGTGTTCTGGCCGCGGCCGGCGAAACCGAAGCCGTTAACCGCAAACACGGATTCCACGTTGTCCTTCTCTTTGGTGAGATAGTAATTCGTCATCTCATCCAGCACTTTCTGCGTACGCTCCTGGGTGGCGCCGGCAGGCAGCTGCGCCATACTCAGGAATACACCCTGGTCCTCGTCCGGCAGGAACGAGCTCGGCAGACGGACGAACAGCCATGCCATACCCACCACGATGATCAGATACAGCACCAGATAACGACCGGTGCTGCGCAGAATGTTGCCTACGCTGTCGGTGTAATGGTGCGTGCTCTTATCAAACATGCGGTTAAACCAGCCGAAGAAGCCGGTGGTCGCGCCATGGCTGCCTTTCTGAATGGGTTTCAGCATCGTGGCGCACAGCGCCGGCGTCAGAATTAACGCCACCAGTACCGACAGCGCCATCGCGGAAACGATAGTGATGGAGAACTGGCGATAGATGGCCCCGGTTGAGCCGCCGAAGAACGCCATCGGGATAAATACCGCCGACAGCACCATCGCGATACCTACCAGCGCGCCCTGAATCTGTCCCATCGATTTACGCGTCGCTTCTTTCGGCGGCAGACCCTCTTCCGCCATCACACGCTCGACGTTCTCTACCACCACGATGGCGTCATCCACCAACAGGCCGATGGCGAGCACCATCCCGAACATCGTCAGGGTGTTTATCGAGAAGCCAAACGCCGCCAGCACCGCGAAGGTGCCTAACAGGACCACCGGTACCGCGATGGTGGGGATCAGGGTGGCGCGGAAGTTCTGCAGGAACAGATACATGACCAGGAACACCAGGATGATCGCTTCCACCAGCGTTTTAACCACTTCGTGAATAGAAATTTTCACGAACGGGGTGGTGTCATACGGGTAAACGATCTTCATCCCCGACGGGAAAAACGGCTCCATCTTCGCCAGTTCAGCGCGAATAGCGTTGGCGGTATCCAGCGCGTTCGCGCCGGTAGCCAGTTTAATACCCAGACCGGATGCCGGCTGGCCGTTAAACTTCGCCACTACGTCATAGCTTTCGCCGCCCAGCTCAATTTTGGCGACATCACGCAGACGAACCTGGGAACCGTCCTGGTTCACCTTCAGCAGGATGTTGCCAAACTCTTCCGTATTGGTCAGACGCGTCTGCGCGATGATCGAGGCGTTAAGCTGCTGGCCTTTCACCGGCGGCGTACCGCCTAACTGGCCCGCGGCCACCTGGGCGTTCTGCGCTTTCAGGGCGCTGATCACATCCACCGGCGTAAGCTGGAAGTTGTTCAGTTTGTTTGGATCCATCCAGATACGCATCGCATACTGGGAACCGAATAGCTGAACGTCGCCGACGCCGCTGGTACGGCTAATCGGATCCTTCATGTTGGCCGCCACGTAGTCCGAAATATCGTCCTGGTTCATGGTGCCGTTGGTGTTAATGACGCCGACAACCATCAGGAAGCTGCTGGACGCTTTCTCAACGCTAATCCCTTGCTGCTGTACTTCTTGCGGCAGCAGAGGCGTCGCCAGCGCCAGCTTGTTCTGAACCTGAACCTGGGCGATATCCGGATCGGTACCGGATTCGAAGGTCAGCGTAATGGTTGCCGTACCGGTGGAGTCGCCATTTGAGGACATGTACATCAGGTGATCGATACCGTTCATATTCTGTTCGATAACCTGAGTTACGGTGTTCTGCACCGTTTCGGCGTCAGCACCGGGGTACATGGCGGTAATGGAAATTGCTGGCGGCGCAATCGTCGGATATTGCGCCACCGGCAATTTGAGGATTGATAATCCCCCAGCCAGCATGATGATAATGGCGATCACCCATGCAAATATGGGGCGATCGATAAAGAAATTAGGCATGTCTTAACGGCTCCTGTTTAAGTTAAGACTTGGTTTGTTCTGATGGCGCGTTGCCTGCGGCTTGCTGTTTATCATCAGAAGCTACTTCCTGCGCTTTTACCTGCACACCTGGTTTGATTTTTTGCAGGCCGGTGACGATAACGCGATCGCCGGATTTCAGACCGTCAGTGACCAGCCATTTATCGCCGATCGCCTGAGAAGCAGTGACCTGGCGGACTTCGACTTTATCGCCTTCCCCCACTACCATGACGCTGGCGTCGCCGCGCGGCGTACGGGTAACACCCTGTTGCGGTACCAGCAGGGCGTCAGGGTTAATCCCTTCTTCCAGACGGGCACGGACGAACATCCCCGGTAGCAGGGTGTGATCCGGGTTCGGGAAAATAGCGCGTAGTGTGATTGAGCCGGTGGTCTGATCGACGGTGACATCCGAGAATTCCAGCGTGCCGGACTGTGGATACTTAAGACCGTCATTAGTCACCAGCTCCACTTTCGCTTTGCCGTTTTCCTGTTTCAGGCGGCCGTCGGCTAGCTCCTGCTTCAGGCGCAGGAAATCATTGCTCGACTGGGTGACGTCAACATAGATCGGATCCAGCTGCTGAACGGTTGCCAGGGCGGTCGTTTGACCATTCTGTACCAGCGCCCCTTCGGTCACGGCGGATTTACCAATCCGGCCGCTGATCGGCGAGGTGACTTTGGTGTAGGCCAGATTGATGCGCGCGGTTTCAACGGCAGCTTTCGCCGCGACCACGGCCGCATTGCTCTGCTGCGCCGTCGCAACGGCGGTATCGTAGTCTTGTTGACTAATATATTTGGTGCCCAACAGTTTCTGATAACGCTTGACCGTCAGTTGATCCATGTTTGCCGCCGCCTGGGCTTTTGCCAGGTCGCCTTTGGCGCTGTCATAGCTGGCCTGATAGGTGGCTGGATCGATCTGATACAGGGAGACGCCGGCCTGGATATCGCTACCTTCCACGAAGTTACGTTTTAAAATAATGCCACTGACCTGAGGACGGACTTCCGCAATGCGATAGGCGCTGGTGCGGCCTGGCAGTTCGGTGGTTATTTGTAGAGGTGCGGATTTGAGCGTCACAATACCGACTTCCGGCATGTGCTGGGCTCCCTGTTGAGCCGGTTTATCGTCACATCCTGTTAGCGCTAAGCTGCCTGAGAGCATCAGAACGACCGCCAGAGGCGTTAACCCTCTGTTTTTGTTCATATGTAAACCTCGAGTGTCCAATTTCAAAATGTTCAGTGGCTCAAACAACCACAAACCCACTACAGTCTTTCTATTATGGTCATGCTATGGTACATACATTCACAAATGTATGTAAACGTAACCTCTGTAAAGTCATTAACCTATGGCACGAAAAACCAAACAACAGGCACGTGAAACCCGGCAACTGATTCTGGATGTTGCTCTGCGTCTGTTTTCGCAGCAAGGCGTATCATCTACCTCGTTGGCAACAATTGCAAAAGCTGCGGGTGTAACGAGGGGGGCTATCTACTGGCATTTCAAGAATAAATCAGATTTATTCAACGAAATTTGGGAGCTGTCAGACGCCAGTATTAGCGATCTCGAAATTGAGTATCGGGCAAAATTCCCCAACGATCCACTCTCAGTTATCAGGGAGATTCTAGTCTATGTTCTTGAAGCGACAGTGACAGAAGAACGTCGACGATTAATGATGGAGATTATCTATCATAAGTGTGAGTTCGTCGGTGAAATGACCGTGGTGCAGCAGGCCCAGCGGCAGCTCTCCCTGGCGAGTTATGAGCGTATCGAGCAGACCTTGAAAGAGTGCATCGCGGCGAAGCTGCCGCCCGCCAATTTACTCACCCGGCGGGCGGCCGTGTTAATGCGCAGCTACCTTTCCGGGCTGATGGAAAACTGGCTGTTTGCCCCCGATTCGTTCGACCTGCATGCGGAAGCGCGGGACTACGTCGCTATTCTGCTGGAGATGTATCAATTCTGCCCGACGCTACGCGGCCCGGAGAGCTTGTCAGCTTAAAGGTAGCGCGCGGATGGGCGTGAATTTTTAGCGCCGTCCGCCGCTATTCGCCAGCGCTGAGAAGTGCTATTCTGCGCGCTTGCGACGACCCCCGGTATTCTCCGGCATTTGCATTCATTCATATTAACTATGCTGCACACGATCTCCAGGCAACGCGCCACGTTCATCTTTATTATCACGCTGCTCTGTTTTATTGGCCTTTTCAGCCCAGTCCAGGGCCGCGCCGCGGATCTCCCCGATCGGGCAGAGGTGCAGAGCCAGCTCAATACGTTAAACAAGCAAAAAGAACTGACTCCGCAGGACAAACTGGTCCAGCAGGATCTGACTCAGACGCTGGAAACGCTGGATAAAATCGAGCGTATCAAAAGCGAGACGGCACAGCTGCGACAGCAGGTCGAGCAGGCGCCGGCGAAGCTGCGCCAGGCGGTGGAGAGCCTCAATAACCTGAGCGATGTCCCGAACGACGACGCGACGCGCAAAACGCTAAGTACGCTCTCCCTGCGTCAGCTGGAGTCGCGCGTCACCCAGACGCTGGACGATCTGCAGAATGCGCAAAACGATCTGGCGACCTATAACAGCCAGCTGGTTTCCCTGCAAACGCAGCCGGAACGCGTGCAAAATGCGATGTTCAACGCCTCCCAGCAGCTGCAGCAGATCCGCAATCGTCTGAATGGCACCTCGGTGGGCGACGAGACCCTACGCCCGACCCAGCAGGTGCTGTTGCAGGCTCAACAGGCATTGCTCAACGCGCAGATCGAGCAACAGCGCAAGAGCCTCGAAGGCAACACTATCCTGCAGGATACCCTGCAGAAGCAGCGTGACTACGTCACCGCCTGGAGCAACCGGCTGGAGCATCAGCTACAGCTGCTGCAGGAGGCCGTGAACAGCAAACGGCTGACCCTGACCGAGAAAACCGCCCAGGAGGCGGTTACCCCCGACGAAACGGCGCGTATTCAGGCCAACCCGCTGGTCAAGCAGGAGCTGGATATTAACCATCAGCTCAGCGAGAAGCTGATCCAGGCAACAGAGAACGGTAACCAGCTGGTGCAGCGCAATATCCAGGTCAAAAACTGGCTCGACCGCGCGCTGCAGTCTGAACGGGATATTAAAGAGCAAATTTCAGTTCTGCGGGGGAGCCTGCTGCTGTCGCGTATTCTTTACCAACAGCAACAGACATTACCGTCGGCGGATGAGCTGCAGGATATGACCAACCGCATCGCCGACCTGCGGCTTGAACAGTTTGAGGTGAACCAGCAGCGCGACGCGCTGTTCCAGAGCGATGCCTTTGTCGCCAAACTGGAGGAGGGGCACAGCAGCGAAGTGAACGATGAAGTCCACGCCGCGCTACTGGAAGTGATCGACATGCGTCGCGAACTGCTTGATCAGTTCAACAAACAGTTGGGTAACCAGCTGATGATGGCCATCAACCTGCAGATCAACCAGCAGCAGCTGATGAGCGTCTCGAGCAGTCTGAAGGAAATTCTGACCCAGCAAATTTTCTGGGTGAACAGCAATAAACCGATGGACTGGGAGTGGATTAAGGCCTTCCCGGAGGCGCTGAAAGGTCAGTTTAAGGCGATGAAAATCACCGTGAACTGGGAAAAAGCGTGGCCTGCGGTGTTTGTCGCTTTCCTGGCCGGTTTACCGCTGCTGTTGATTGCCGGCCTCATCCGCTGGCGTCTGCAGTGGCTCAAGGATTATCAGGCAAAGCTTGCTTCCCAGGTGGGACAGCTGCGCAACGATACCCAACTGCATACGCCGAAGGCGATCCTGATCGATCTGATCCGCGCCTTACCGGTGGTGCTGTTGATTCTGGCTATCGGTCTGATCTTACTCACCATGCAGTTAAATATTAGCGGACTGCTGTGGGCGTACAGTAAAAAGCTGGCTATGTTCTGGCTGGTGTTTGGCCTGTGCTGGAAAGTGCTGGAAAAGAACGGCGTCGCGGTCAACCACTTTAATATGCCGGCGCAGTTGACCAGCCACTGGCGGCGGCAGATTGTTCGCGTCAGCCTGGCGCTGCTGCCGCTGAATTTCTGGTCGGTGATTTCCGAACTGTCGCCGCTGAACCTGATGGACGACGTGCTGGGGCAGTTGGTGATTTTCTTCAACTTACTGCTGATCGCGGTGCTGGTTTGGCCGATGTGCCGGGAAAGTTGGCGCGATAAAGAGTCGCACAGCCTGCGCCTGCTGACGATCACGGTGTTGTCTATCGTTCCGGTGGCCCTGATGGTGCTGACGGCAACCGGCTACTTCTACACGACGCTGCGTCTGGCGGGACGCTGGATCGAGACCGTGTATCTGGTGATGATCTGGAACCTGCTGTACCAGACCGTGCTGCGCGGCCTGAGCGTGGCGGCGCGGCGTATCGCCTGGCGCCGCGCGCTGGCGCGCCGTCAACATCTGGTGAAGGAAGGGGCGGAAGGCGCCGAGCCGCAGGAAGAGCCAACTATCGCTCTCGAGCAGGTCAACCAGCAGACGCTGCGCATCACCATGTTGGTGATGGTCGCGCTGTTCGCAGTGATGTTCTGGGCGATTTGGTCTGATTTGATCACCGTTTTCGCCTACCTCGACAGCATTACCCTCTGGCACTACAACGGTACCGAGGCGGGGGCCAGCGTGGTACGCAGCGTGACGATGGGCAGTTTGTTGTTCGCCATTGTGGCGTCAATGGTCGCCTGGGCGCTGATCCGCAACCTGCCGGGTTTGCTGGAGGTGCTGGTGCTGTCGCGGCTCAACATGCGTCAGGGGACCTCCTACGCCATCACCACCATTCTCAACTATGCGATTATCGCTATCGGGGCGATGACGGTATTCGGGGCGCTGGGCGTCTCCTGGGATAAACTGCAATGGCTGGCGGCCGCGCTGTCGGTTGGTTTAGGTTTTGGTCTGCAGGAGATCTTCGGTAACTTTGTCTCCGGCCTAATCATTCTGTTCGAACGTCCGGTGCGCATTGGGGATACGGTCACTATCGGAACCTTCTCGGGGACGGTAAGCAAAATCCGTATTCGCGCCACCACCATCACCGACTTCGATCGCAAAGAGGTGATTATCCCGAACAAGGCGTTCGTTACCGAGCGCTTGATCAACTGGTCGCTCTCCGACACCGTGACCCGGGTGGTGATCCGCCTCGGCGTCGCCTATGGCTCAGACCTGGATAAGGTGAAAGAGGTGCTGCTGAAGGCCGCGCACGATCATCCGAAAGTGATGCAGGAGCCGGCGCCAGCGGTTTTCTTCACCACCTTCGGGGCCAGTACCCTGGATCATGAACTGCGTCTGTATGTTCGAGAACTGCGCGATCGCAGCTACACGGTGGATGAGCTCAACCGCGCCATCGACCGCCTGTGCCGGGAGAATGACATCAACATTGCCTTTAACCAGCTGGAAGTTCATCTGCGCAATGAAAAAGGCGATGAAGTCACCGAAGTGAAACGGGACGGGAAAGGCGACGATCTGGCGCCCACCACCGCGTCCTGATCGAAGAGGGGCGGCGCAAAGCCGCCCCTGCTGTATCAGGGCGCCAGCGCGGCGAGTTCTTCATCGCTCAGCCCGGTGAGCTCCTGCACGGTTTGACGTTCGAGGCCGCGCGCCAGCATTCTGGCGGCGATGCTGCGGGTGGCGGCTTCTCGACCTTCCTGCTCACCCTCTTGCTGTCCCTGTTTACGGCCTTTCTCTTCCAGCCATTCGGCAATGGTCATCATCAGCTCCTTATGCCTGGGCGACTGCGCCGCCAGCGTGCGGATCAGCGCCCCCGGATGTTCCGTGGTTCCCGCCTGCAACATATAGCGCAGCAGCGTATTCAGCTGCGCTTCTGTCAGATAGCCTTGCGTCATCAGCGCAATCAGCGGCACCTGCAGCTCGGCCAGATCGCGATGGCGGATATGCTTTTGCAGCAGCTCCAGCATGGCCATCCGCCGATGACGGGCGATCTGATTATCTGGCATTACGGTGAGGTCCACCAGCGGAAAATCATTGCTATAGAGCGCCTTCGCCAGCGCCGGATCGTCGAATAGCTGTTGCCAGTTGCGGGCCCAGGGCCAGGGGCTCACTTTGCCGTGATAAAACAGAATCGGCACCACCAGCGGCAGCGTGTCGTGGCCGGCGTCCAGATGACGCTGCATGGCGGCCAGCGCATAGCGCAGCAGGCGAAACGCCATCAGCTTGTCCGGGGTACTCTGGTGCTCAATCAGCGCGTACACATAGCCCGGTCCATGACGCGTGCGCAGTGAGTAAAGGATATCGGAATAGCTGGCGCGCAGGTCCTCTTCAACAAAGCTACCGGAGACCAGCTGCAGCGAATCCAGTTCGCAGATCGCCAGAAACGGCGCGGGGAGGTACAACTGCAAAAAATCCTTCGCGACCGCCTGATGCATGAGCATCTGGCGAAACACCGCGTCGTGTGGGGTTTGACTGACTTTTTCCATCAATATTGTCTCCAGTGGCGTCATGCGCAGAGGACCAGACTGCCAGCACACTGCCGGAGACAACATCCTACTTCTCTGGGTTTTGCGACCCGCTTTCCGCGTTTTTTAACTTGTTTGCATAATCCCGCCGGACAATTTCCAGCGCGCTCAGCACGGTTTGCGCCGGGATCTGATGCGATTCCAGCAACATGATTAAATCGACGGCCAGTTTGACCTCATCGGATGCATTTTCCAGCGACATCGGGCTCTCCTGTTAGCGCGTCAGCCGCGCCAGTACGTTTTCAATCTTGTCCAGCGCCTGTCGGCAGCGCGCCAACCGGCCGCTGTAGGCTTCAACTTCTTTCCCCAGCCGCTGCTGCTCGTCAAGGCTGGTCGCCTGCGCCAGCTGACGCTGGCGTTGGTCGCGCATCGCCAGCAGGCGGCGCTCATACTCCTGATGCTGCAGGCGACGGCGCTGCCAGCGGCTCAACGTTGGCGACGCGTGGTCCCAACTGCGCAAGGACCAGGTGGCGGTTTCACGGCGCAGCGCGGCGATTTGTGCCGCCAGACGCTCGGCAATCCAGACCACCTGCGGCAGCTGCTGGCGCTCGACGGCCTGGCGGAGCTGGTTAAAGTTGTGTTGGGCTTCCGCCAGATAGGCCTGCATCAGCGTGCTGCGGGTGTGGAAGAGCTGGCGGTCAAAGCGCGGGCTGAGGGTCGCGTGCTCCGCCAGCGGCGCCACCAGCGCGGCCAGCTCGCTGAGCTGATCGTTCAGCGTTTGTAAAAGTTGAGCAGTTTTCACCAACCCCCTCCATTTTCCGTCAGCCAACTGTGCTACAGTAGCCTCATCTGTTTGATAACGATTCGCATTATGCCACCTGTTATTTTAACCATTATCGGCTGGCTGGCGGTAGCGCTGGGTACGCTGGGCGTCTTCTTACCGTTGCTGCCGACGACGCCGTTTATTCTGCTCGCCGCCTGGTGCTTTGCCCGCTCATCGCCGCGCTTTCACCAGTGGCTGCTGTATCGCTCCTGGTTTGGCGGCTATCTTCGCCACTGGCAACAGTACCGCGCCATGCCTCGCGGCGCTAAACCGCGCGCCATTGCGATGATCGTGGTGACTTTTGCTATTTCGCTATGGCTGGTTAAGCTTACGTGGGTGCGCATCATGCTGTTGGTCATTCTGGCCTGTCTGCTGATCTTTATGTGGCGCATTCCGGTGGTTGACGCAAAGCAACAAAAGCACTGATGCGCAATAATGCCTGTTGCAATTGTTGCCGACAGCCAGTAAATTCTGGCGTTTTCGAGCGCGGGCAAGCCTGGTCAAAGGTTAAACAAATGTTTCTTTGGCCCCTTTTGCACGCCCGTGGGTAATACCGTTTCAATCAGGCATACACTTATGACCGCAACTGCACAGCAGCTTGAATATCTGAAGAACAGCATCCAGAGTATCGAGGATTATCCAAAACCTGGCATTCTTTTCCGCGATGTCACCAGCTTACTGGAAGACCCGAAGGCCTACGCGCTTAGCATTGAACTGCTGACCGAGCGCTACAAAGACGCGGGTATTACCAAAGTGGTAGGGACTGAGGCGCGTGGCTTCCTGTTCGGCGCACCGGTTGCGCTGGCGCTGGGCGTGGGCTTTGTTCCGGTACGCAAGCCGCGTAAGTTGCCGCGTGAAACCATCGCCGAGACCTATGAGCTGGAGTATGGCACCGATCAGCTGGAGATCCACGTTGACGCCATTAAACCGGGCGATAAAGTGCTGGTGGTTGACGATCTGCTGGCGACCGGCGGCACTATCGACGCCACGGTCAAACTGATCCGCCGCCTCGGTGGCGAAGTGCACGATGCCGCTTTCATTATCAATCTCTTCGATCTGGGCGGCGAACAGCGCCTGGAGAAGCTGGGGATCCACTGCTACAGTCTGGTGCCGTTCCCGGGCCACTAAGCAAATCCCTCCACATAGCCTCGCCGATCGGGCGGGGCTGTGATAGCATGACCCCTTCGTGATTTCACCTTCCAGCGTTTCAGAGCCAGCCCATGAGTTATCAGGTCTTAGCCCGTAAATGGCGCCCACAAACCTTTGCTGACGTCGTCGGCCAGGAACATGTGCTGACCGCACTGGCGAACGGCTTGTCGTTAGGGCGCATTCATCACGCTTATCTTTTTTCCGGTACCCGCGGGGTCGGGAAGACCTCCATCGCCCGTCTGCTGGCGAAAGGGTTAAACTGTGAAACCGGCATCACCGCCACCCCCTGCGGCGTGTGCGATAACTGCCGGGAAATTGAACAGGGGCGCTTTGTCGATCTGATTGAGATTGACGCCGCCTCGCGAACCAAAGTCGAAGATACCCGCGATCTGCTGGACAACGTCCAGTACGCGCCGGCCCGCGGCCGCTTTAAGGTCTATCTCATCGACGAAGTCCATATGCTGTCGCGTCACAGCTTCAACGCGTTGTTAAAAACGCTGGAGGAGCCGCCGGCGCACGTCAAATTTCTGCTGGCGACGACGGATCCGCAGAAGCTGCCGGTAACGATCTTATCCCGCTGCCTGCAGTTCCACCTGAAGGCGCTGGACGTTGAACAGATCCGCCATCAGCTGGAGCATATTCTTGGCGAAGAGCAGATTGCCTTTGAGCCCCGCGCGCTGCAGCTGTTGTCGCGGGCGGCCGATGGCAGCCTGCGCGATGCCTTAAGCCTGACCGATCAGGCGATTGCCAGTGGGGAAGGGCAGCTGACGGCCGCATCGGTGAGCACCATGCTCGGCACCCTTGATGACGATCAGGCGCTGTCGCTGATTGAAGCGCTGGTTGCTGCCGACGGCGAGCGGGTCATGGCGGGCGTCAATGACGCCGCCGCACGCGGCGTCGAGTGGGAGGCGCTGCTGGTCGAGATGCAGAGCCTGCTGCACCGCATCGCCATGGTTCAGCTGTCGCCTTCGGCGCTGGGCGCCGACATGGCCGCGGTCGAAGTGCGGATGCGCGAACTGGCGCGAACCGTACCGCCCGGCGACGTTCAGCTCTACTACCAAACGCTGCTGATTGGCCGCAAAGAGCTGCCTTACGCCCCGGACCGGCGGATGGGCGTCGAAATGACGCTGCTGCGTGCCCTGGCGTTTCATCCGCGTAAGCCGCTGCCGGAGCCGGAGGCGCAGCCGGCACAGGCCGCCGCGCCCGCGCCGCGTCAGCCGGCTGCCCCCGCCGCGCCGCCGCCACAGTCGCCGCAGAGTTTGCCGCCGACCACCAGCCAGGTGCTGGCGGCC
>NZ_JAGRQY010000057.1:0-135150 GCF_018223905.1 Klebsiella sp. 28 | reverse complement strand
CTTTAAGTCTCCTGAAGGAACGTTGAAGACGACGACGTTGATAGGCCGGGTGTGTAAGCGCAGCGATGCGTTGAGCTAACCGGTACTAATGAACCGTGAGGCTTAACCTTACAACGCCGAAGATGTTTTGGCGGATTTGAGAGAATTTTCAGCTTTGATTCAGAGTTGAGTACGCAATATAAAGAATTGCATACTGAGCACAAAGAATTTGCCTGGCGGCACTAGCGCGGTGGTCCCACCTGACCCCATGCCGAACTCAGAAGTGAAACGCCGTAGCGCCGATGGTAGTGTGGGGTCTCCCCATGTGAGAGTAGGGAACTGCCAGGCATCAAACAAGTGAAGAGCCCATCCTGCCGGATGGGCTTTTTGCGTTTCTGTCGTCCGGCCAGCGTGCCGGTATGTCTCCCCGGTGGCGCTGCGCTTACCGGGGCTACAGATCCTCGGCCACCTGCTGGCCGAGGGGACATCAATGCCGCAAAGTTACCGACGTCAATCGTAGTCTGCTTCAGCCTGCTGCTCATACATCAAATTCAATAACGGATACGGTTGCCCCAGATCGTCCGTTTCAGAGCGCCCTGTCACCCTAAAACCCATCTTCTGATAAAACCCGACCGCTTGTTCATTCTGCTCATTTACATTGGTCGTCAGCTTCGGCGTTAACGACAGCGCATGCTCAATCAGCAACTTCCCCACGCCACAGCCGCGGACATCCGGATCGACGAACAGCGCATCCATATGATCTCCGGTCAGCAGCATAAAGGCGATCGGCTGGTCTTCCGTATTAACCGCCACCCACAGCGGAGCCTCCGGTAAAAATGCGCGTACCATCTCCTCCAGCTCCTTTCGATACGCTTTTGTCAGAAAATCATGCGTGGCGTCGACCGACCGACACCAGATCGCAGTCAGTTTATCCCCTTCATCAGGCCGGGAACGGCGGATGTTAATAACCATACTTTCTCCTTTTCTACATTCTTATATTCTAACTCAACAAGCGCCGTGAAATTTTCTCACCGTGAACATGCAGACTCGACATTCACCCGATTCCTGGTTATCTTCAGCTATCTGGATGTCTAAACGTTTATACGTATGCTATGAGGTAATACAGTTATGCCAATTCGGGTGCAGGACGAGCTGCCAGCCGTCAATTTCTTGCGCAATGAAAACGTCTTCGTAATGACGACAACACGTGCAACGACTCAGGAAATCCGCCCCCTGAAGGTGTTAATCCTCAACCTGATGCCGAAGAAAATCGAGACGGAAAACCAGTTCCTGCGTCTGCTATCAAACTCTCCGCTGCAGGTGGATATCCAGTTATTACGTATCGATGCGCGCGAGTCGCGTAATACCCCTGCGGAGCATCTGAATAACTTTTACTGTAATTTCGATGAGATCTGCGATCAGAACTTTGACGGCCTGATTGTTACCGGCGCTCCTTTAGGCCTGGTTGAGTTTAACGATGTTGCTTACTGGCCGCAGATCAAACAGGTGCTGGAGTGGGCCAAGGATCACGTCACTTCGACGCTGTTCGTCTGTTGGGCGGTTCAGGCCGCGCTGAACATTCTGTACGGCATTCCCAAGCAGACCCGCGCCGAAAAGATTTCCGGCGTCTATGAACACCATATTCTTCATCCGCACGCCTTACTGACCCGCGGTTTCGACGACTCTTTCCTGGCCCCGCACTCACGCTATGCTGATTTTCCGGCCGGACTTATTCGCGACTATACCGATCTCGAGATCCTCGCGGAGACGGAAGAGGGCGATGCGTATTTGTTCGCCAGCAAAGATAAGCGCATCGCCTTTGTCACCGGCCACCCTGAGTACGATGCCAATACCCTGGCAAGTGAATATTTCCGCGATGTGGAAGCCGGTTTGAACCCTGAGATACCTCATAACTATTTCCCACAAAACGACCCGCAGAACAAACCGCGCGCCACCTGGCGCAGCCACGGCAATCTGCTGTTCGCTAACTGGCTTAACTATTACGTCTACCAGATTACGCCATACGATCTGCGTCATATGAATCCGACGCTGGAATAATACTCTATGTGAGACGATCCTAAAGCGTTTCAGCATTTTGCCTCTGGCACCTTCGGGTGCCTTTTTTATTTCCGAAATTCACTTCATACACGAGGATAACTTTAATTTCATTGTTATCAATGTGTTAATGATAATTTAAAATTAAAATGGAAATTGTTTTTGATTTTGGAAATTAATTGAGTAGTCTTAATTGTGCTGAGCGAAAACTGCACAACGATCTTTCGCTCGCTTCCAGCGGATCAACCAAGAGGAGCAGCACAATGACGCAGCAGGCGACAATCACCGATGAACTGGCCTTTAGTCAGCCCTATGGCGAGCAGGAGAAGCAGATCTTAACGCCTGAGGCGGTAGAATTTCTGACGGAACTGGTGAGCCGCTTTACGCCGGCGCGCAATAAGCTGCTGGCCGCGCGTTTGCAGCAACAGCAGGCTATTGACGACGGGCAGCTTCCGGATTTTATTTCGGAAACTGCTTCCATTAGAAATGGCGACTGGACTATTCGCGGTATCCCGGCTGATTTGCAGGATCGCCGCGTGGAAATCACCGGCCCCGTCGAGCGCAAAATGGTCATTAACGCGCTGAATGCCAACGTCAAAGTCTTTATGGCGGACTTTGAGGATTCGCTGGCGCCTGACTGGCGCAAAGTCATTGATGGTCAAATCAACCTGCGCGATGCCGTGAACGGGACCATCAGCTACACCAACGAGGCCGGCAAAATCTATCAGTTGCAGCCCAATCCCGCTGTGCTGGTATGCCGTGTGCGCGGCCTGCACCTGCCGGAAAAGCATGTGACCTGGCGTAATGAGGCGATCCCCGGGAGCCTGTTCGATTTTGCGCTCTATTTCTTTCATAACTACCAGGCGCTGCTGGCGAAAGGAAGTGGTCCCTACTTCTATCTGCCAAAAACACAGGCCTGGCAGGAGGCGGCATGGTGGAACGATGTCTTCAGTTTTACGGAAGATCGCTTTGACCTGCCGCGCGGCACCATCAAGGCCACGCTGCTGATTGAGACGCTGCCAGCGGTGTTCCAGATGGATGAGATCCTGCATGCGCTGCGCGACCATATTGTTGGCCTGAACTGCGGCCGCTGGGATTACATCTTCAGCTATATCAAAACGCTGAAAAACCATCCGGACCGCGTGTTGCCTGACCGTCAGGTGGTGACGATGGATAAACCGTTCCTCAGCGCCTACTCACGCTTGTTGATTAAGACCTGCCACAAACGCGGCGCGTTTGCGATGGGCGGTATGGCGGCGTTTATCCCGAGCAAAGATACCGAACGTAACCGCCAGGTGCTGAGTAAAGTCACCGCCGATAAAGAGCTGGAGGCCAACAACGGTCACGATGGGACCTGGATCGCCCACCCGGGCCTGGCGGATACCGCCATGGCGGTGTTTGACCGCGTGCTGGGCGATAAGCCGAATCAGCTCTCGGTCACCCGGAGCGAGGATGCGCCAATTACCGCTGAACAACTGCTGGCTCCCTGCGAGGGCGAACGCACGGAAGCCGGAATGCGCGCCAACATTCGCGTGGCGGTGCAGTACATCGAAGCGTGGATCTCCGGCAACGGCTGCGTACCGATTTATGGCCTGATGGAAGACGCCGCAACGGCCGAGATCTCGCGCACCTCTATCTGGCAGTGGATCCATCATCAGAAAACCCTGAACGACGGTACCCCGGTCACTAAGGCGCTGTTCCGCCAGTGGCTGGCGGAAGAGCTGATGGTGATTCAGGAGGAGCTGGGAGAGCACCGCTTCAGCCACGGCCGCTTTGACGATGCGGCGCGACTGATGGAGCAGATCACCACCTCCGACGAGCTAATTGATTTTCTGACATTGCCGGGCTACCGCCTGCTGGCCTAATCGCCAGATGGTGTGGTTCGCCATTTAGTCCTTCACCTATGAGCCTGGGGAGCCAGGAAACTATATGGAGCATCTGCACATGAAAACCCGTACCCAACAAATCGAAGAATTAAACAAAGAATGGACGAATCCGCGCTGGGAAGGCATTACCCGTCCCTACAGCGCGGAAGAGGTGGTGAAGTTACGCGGCTCGGTGAATCCGGAATGCACGCTGGCGCAGCTTGGCGCGGCGAAACTGTGGCGTCTGCTGCACGGGGAGGCGAAAAAAGGGTACGTCAACAGTCTCGGCGCGCTGACCGGCGGCCAGGCCTTGCAGCAGGCGAAGGCGGGTATCGAAGCCATTTATCTCTCCGGCTGGCAGGTGGCGGCGGATGCTAACCTGGCGTCCAGCATGTATCCGGATCAATCGCTGTATCCGGCCAACTCGGTACCGGCGGTGGTGGATCGGATCAACAACACCTTCCGCCGCGCCGATCAGATCCAGTGGTCAGCGGGAATTGAACCGAACGATCCGCGCTTTATCGACTACTTCCTGCCGATCGTGGCGGATGCGGAGGCCGGTTTTGGCGGCGTCCTGAACGCCTTTGAGCTGATGAAATCGATGATTGAAGCCGGTGCAGCGGCTGTTCACTTCGAAGATCAGCTGGCATCGGTGAAGAAGTGCGGCCATATGGGCGGTAAAGTGCTGGTTCCGACTCAGGAGGCGATTCAGAAGCTGGTGGCGGCGCGTCTGGCGGCCGACGTGATGGGGGTCCCGACGCTGGTCATCGCCCGCACCGATGCCGACGCCGCGGATTTAATTACCTCAGACTGCGATCCGTACGATCGTGAGTTTATTACCGGGGATCGCACCAGCGAAGGGTTCTTCCGCACCCACGCCGGGATCGAGCAGGCGATCAGCCGCGGGCTGGCCTACGCGCCGTATGCGGATCTGGTGTGGTGTGAAACGTCGAAACCGGATCTCGAGCAGGCGCGCCGCTTTGCCGAGGCTATCCATGCGCGTTTCCCGGGCAAACTGCTGGCCTATAACTGCTCGCCGTCGTTTAACTGGAAGAAAAATCTCGATGATAAAACCATCGCCAGCTTCCAGCAGCAGCTGTCGGACATGGGATACAAATACCAGTTTATTACCCTCGCGGGGATCCACAGCATGTGGTTCAACATGTTCGACCTCGCCCATGCCTACGCTCAGGGTGAGGGGATGCGCCACTATGTTGAGAAAGTGCAGCAGCCGGAATTCGCCGCCGGGCCGGAAGGCTACACCTTCGTCTCGCATCAGCAGGAGGTGGGCACCGGCTACTTCGACAAGGTCACCACCATTATCCAGGGTGGCACCTCGTCGGTAACGGCGCTGACCGGCTCGACCGAAGAAGAGCAGTTTTAAGCTATGCCCGGTGGCGCGACGCTGACCGGGCCTGCAAGAGGACGCAGGCCGGATAAGCGAGCGCGCCTTCCGGCATGACGTGGCGCCGGATGGGGGAAAGCGATGACGCGTGGTCTTGAATTACTGATTGCCCAAACGATATTGCAGGGATTTGACGCGCAGTATGGGCGTTTTCTTGAAGTCACTTCCGGCGCGCAGCAGCGCTTTGAACAGGCTGACTGGCACGCCGTGCAGCAGGCGATGAAGCAGCGGATCCATCTCTACGATCACCACGTGGGTCTGGTAGTAGAGCAGCTGCGCTGCATCACCGAAGGGAAAAGCACCGACGTCGATTTTCTTCTGCGGGTGAAACAACAGTACACCCAACTTTTACCGGATTACCCTCGCTTTGAAATTGCTGAGAGCTTTTTCAATTCGGTCTACTGCCGCCTGTTTGACCACCGCTCGCTGACCCCCGAGCGGCTCTTTATTTTCAGCTCGCAGCCCGAGCGACCCTTTCGTACCCTCCCGCGACCGCTGGCGAAAGATTTCTTTCCGGAACGCGGTTGGTCGCACCTGCTGGGTAAAGTACTGTCCGATCTGCCGCTGCGGCTACCGTGGCAAAACAAAGCGCGGGATATCGGCTATATCATTGCCAGTCTGCAGGAGGCGCTGGGGGAGGAACTGCTCGCCACCTGTCATCTGCAGGTCGCCAATGAGCTGTTCTACCGCAATAAAGCCGCCTGGCTGGTGGGCAAACTGGTCATGCCGATGGCGACGCTGCCTTTTTTGCTGCCGATCCACCGCAGCGAAGAGGGTGAGCTGTTTGTTGACACCTGCCTCACAACCCATGCCGAAGCGAGTATCGTTTTTGGCTTCGCGCGTTCCTATTTTATGGTTTATGCGCCGTTGCCCGGCGCCCTGGTGGAATGGCTGCGCGAGATCTTGCCGGGTAAAACGACGGCCGAGCTGTACATGGCGATTGGCTGTCAGAAGCACGCCAAAA
This sequence comes from Klebsiella sp. 28, assembly GCF_018223905.1. Taxonomy (NCBI): domain Bacteria; kingdom Pseudomonadati; phylum Pseudomonadota; class Gammaproteobacteria; order Enterobacterales; family Enterobacteriaceae; genus Klebsiella; species Klebsiella sp. 28. The sequence goes on along the minus strand of NZ_JAGRQY010000057.1, from coordinate 128,882 downwards.
CCGAAAGCTATCGCGAATATCTACACTACATTACTCGCTGCGATGAGCAGTTTATTGAAGCGCCGGGTATTCGCGGGATGGTGATGCTGGTGTTTACCCTGCCGGGCTTTGACCGGGTGTTTAAGGTGATCAAGGACCGCTTCGCGCCGCAGAAAGAGATGACCGCCGCCCATGTGCGGGCTTGCTATCAGCTGGTAAAGGAGCATGACCGCGTCGGGCGGATGGCGGACACCCAGGAGTTTGAAAATTTCGTGCTGGATAAACGGCAAATCGCGCCGGCGCTGCTGGCGCTGCTGCAGGCGGAAGCGGGGAACAAACTCACCGATCTCGGCGACCGCATCGTCATCAGCCATCTCTATATTGAACGGCGAATGGTGCCGCTCAACCTGTGGCTGGAGCAGGTTAACGGCCAGGCATTGCGTGATGCGGTAGAAGAGTATGGCAATGCTATCCGCCAGCTGGCCGCCGCCAACATCTTTCCCGGCGATATGTTATTTAAAAACTTCGGCGTCACCCGCCATGGCCGGGTGGTGTTCTACGACTATGATGAAATCTGCTATATGACGGAAGTGAATTTTCGCGAGATCCCGCCGCCGCGCTATCCGGAGGATGAGCTGGCCAGCGAGCCGTGGTACAGCGTTTCGCCTGGCGATGTGTTTCCGGAGGAGTTCCGCCACTGGCTGTGCGCCGACCCGCGCATTGGGCCACTGTTTGAAGAGATGCATGCCGACCTGCTGCGCGCCGACTACTGGCGCGCACTGCAGATGCGGATTAAAAACGGCCATGTGGAAGATGTCTACGCCTACCGGCGCAAGCAGCGTTTTAGCGTGCGCTATGGCGCTGACAGTAGACCGGATAAGGCGTTTACGCCGCCATCCGGCAAGGTGCGCCGATCTGCCTGATGGCGCTACGCTTATCAGGCCTACTTAAAATGCCCCTCTGGGGCATTTTTTTATTTAACCCCGCCATACGCCAGCGTCACTTCCTTCGCCGCCTTGATCACCAGCGCGCCCAGCTCAGTTACCCGATCATCGGTCATACGCGAGATGGGGCCTGAGATGGAGATTGCCGCGAACGGTTCGCGATGTTCATCGTAAATGCAGGCGGCGACGCAGCGCAGGCCGAGCGCGTGCTCCTCATCATCGAAAGAGTAGCCCCGCTTGCGGGTCTGAGCTAAATCTTCCTTCAGATGCAGCGGGGAGACCAGCGTGGCATGCGTATAGGCATGCAGCCCTTTACGGTGCAGCAGACTGGTGACCTGCTCTTCGCTCAGCTGCGCGAGAAACGCCTTCCCGGCGCCGGAAGCGTGCATCGGCAGTTTACCGCCTATTGGCGCCGACATCCGCATCAGCTGGGTGCACTGCACCTGATCGATAATGATCGCCTGGTGGTCGCTCTGGTCGAGCACCGCTAAATTCACCGTTTCACCGGAATCTTCCATCAGCTGGCGCAGGATCGGATGGACAATGGCCAGCAGATTGCGGCTTTGTAGAAAGCTGCTGCCGACCACGAAAGCATGCGCCCCGACGGCCCAGTGACCCAGCTCGCCAACCTGGCGGACGAAGCCCAGCTGTTGCATGGTGGTCAGCAGACGGTGAGTCGTGGAGTTAGGCAGACCCGCCTGCTGCGCCAGTTCGGTCAGCGCGACGCTGCTGTGGGACTCGGCAATCCATTCGAGTAATTTCAGGCCGCGGGTCAGCGACTGAACCTGACCGCCAGCCTGCTGGGCAGTGGCAGCCGCGGGTTTTCTGCCGCGTTTCGCGGGAATGGGGGTAGTGGCCATCGCGAACTCCTTTTTCTGTATCGTGGAAATAATTTTCGTTTTATTTGGCAATAATGCAATCACAACCGGACTCATCGGATGAGTGAAGCTGAACATGTCTCATATTGCCCGTTGTTGTCTTTTCCGCTCCGGTGGTTTATGCCAGTATGGTTTGTTGGCTATTTGGCCTGAGTCGAGCGTTGTCGGGAGCAAGTGTGAGCAGCAAAGTTGAGCAACTGCATCAGCAGTTAAAAGAACGTATTCTGGTTCTGGATGGGGGCATGGGCACCATGATCCAGGGCTATCGTCTGAGTGAGCAGGACTTTCGCGGTGAGCGCTTTGCTGACTGGCCGTGCGACCTGAAAGGCAACAACGACCTGCTGGTGCTCAGCAAACCCGAAGTGATCCGCGAGATCCACGACGCCTATTTCGAGGCCGGCGCGGATATCATTGAGACCAACACCTTTAACTCGACGACCATCGCGATGGCGGATTACCAGATGGAATCCCTGTCGGCCGAGATCAACTTTGCCGCGGCGAAGCTGGCCCGCGCCAGCGCCGACGCCTGGACGGCCCGCACGCCGGAAAAACCGCGCTATGTCGCGGGCGTGCTTGGCCCGACCAACCGCACCGCCTCTATCTCGCCTGATGTGAACGATCCGGCGTTCCGTAATATTACCTTTGACCAGCTGGTGGCCGCCTATCGCGAATCCACCCGGGCGCTGGTGGAAGGCGGCGTGGATCTGATCCTGATTGAAACGGTGTTTGACACCCTGAACGCTAAAGCGGCCATCTATGCGGTGAAAGAGGAGCTGGAGGCGTTAGGCGTTGACCTGCCGCTGATGATCTCCGGGACCATTACCGATGCCTCCGGCCGCACGCTTTCCGGACAGACCACCGAAGCCTTTTATAACTCGCTGCGTCACGCCGAAGCCTTATCGTTTGGTCTGAACTGCGCCCTCGGGCCGGACGAGCTGCGGCAGTACGTCCAGGAGCTGTCGCGCATTGCCGAATGCTACGTCACCGCGCACCCGAACGCCGGCCTGCCCAACGCCTTCGGCGAATACGATCTGGACGCCGACACCATGGCGACGCAAATTCGCGAATGGGCGGAAGCCGGTTTCCTCAATATCGTTGGCGGCTGCTGCGGTACCACCCCGGAGCATATCGCCGCCATGAGCCGGGCGGTAGCGGGCCTGCCGCCGCGTCAGTTGCCGGAAATTGCGGTGGCCTGCCGCCTCGCCGGCCTGGAGCCGTTGAATATCGGCGACGATAGCCTGTTCGTTAACGTCGGTGAACGAACTAACGTCACCGGCTCGGCGAAATTTAAGCGGCTGATTAAAGAAGAGAAGTACAGCGAAGCGCTGGACGTTGCGCGTCAGCAGGTGGAAAGCGGCGCGCAGATTATCGATATCAACATGGACGAGGGGATGCTCGACGCGGAAGCGGCGATGGTGCGTTTCCTTAACCTGATTGCCGGCGAGCCGGACATTGCCCGCGTGCCGATCATGATTGACTCCTCCAAGTGGGAAGTCATTGAAAAGGGCCTGAAATGTATTCAGGGCAAAGGCATCGTTAACTCGATTTCGATGAAAGAGGGCGTCGAATCCTTTATCCACCATGCGAAACTGGTTCGCCGCTACGGCGCCGCGGTGGTGGTGATGGCTTTCGACGAGGTTGGTCAGGCCGACACCCGCGAACGTAAAATTGAGATTTGCCGTCGCGCCTACAAAATCCTCACCGAAGAGGTCGGCTTCCCGCCGGAAGATATTATCTTCGACCCCAATATCTTTGCCGTCGCCACCGGTATCGAAGAGCATAACAACTACGCACAGGACTTTATCGGCGCCTGCGAAGACATCAAACGCGAGCTGCCGCATGCGCTAATCTCCGGCGGGGTCTCCAACGTCTCCTTCTCCTTCCGCGGTAATGACCCGGTACGTGAGGCGATCCACGCCGTATTCCTCTACTACGCGATCCGCAACGGCATGGACATGGGGATCGTCAACGCCGGTCAGCTGGCCATCTATGATGACCTCCCGGGCGAGCTGCGCGACGCGGTCGAAGACGTGATCCTCAACCGCCGCGATGACAGTACCGAACGGTTACTTGAGCTGGCGGAAAAATATCGCGGCAGCAAAGCGGACGACGGCGCGAATGCCCAGCAGGCGGAGTGGCGCACCTGGGAGGTGAAAAAACGCCTCGAATATTCGCTGGTGAAGGGCATTACCGAATTTATCGAACAGGACACCGAAGAAGCGCGTCAGCAGGCCGCCCGCCCGATTGAGGTCATTGAAGGGCCGCTGATGGACGGCATGAACGTGGTCGGCGATCTGTTCGGCGAAGGCAAAATGTTCCTGCCGCAGGTGGTGAAATCCGCCCGTGTAATGAAACAGGCGGTGGCCTACCTTGAGCCGTTTATTGAAGCCAGTAAAGAGCAGGGCTCCAGTAACGGCAAAATGGTGATTGCCACGGTAAAAGGCGACGTTCATGACATTGGCAAAAACATCGTCGGCGTGGTGCTGCAGTGCAATAACTACGAAATCATCGATCTTGGCGTGATGGTCCCGGCGGATAAAATTCTCAAAACGGCCAAAGAGGTAAACGCGGATCTAATTGGTCTTTCCGGGCTGATTACTCCATCGCTGGACGAGATGGTTAACGTGGCGAAAGAGATGGAGCGCCAGGGCTTTACCATCCCGCTGCTGATAGGCGGCGCGACCACCTCGAAAGCGCATACGGCGGTGAAAATCGAGCAGAACTACAGCGGCCCCACCGTTTACGTACAGAACGCCTCGCGCACCGTCGGCGTGGTGTCTGCGCTGCTCTCGGACACGCAGCGCGACGAGTTTGTCGCCCGCACGCGCAAAGAGTATGAAACGGTGCGTATCCAGCATGGGCGTAAAAAACCGCGTACGCCGCCGGTGACCCTTGCCGCCGCGCGGGAAAACGATCTGGCCTTTGACTGGGAGAGCTACACGCCGCCGGTGGCTCATCGTCTGGGAGTACAGACGGTGGAAGCCAGTATCGAGACTCTGCGCAACTACATCGACTGGACGCCGTTCTTCATGACCTGGTCGCTGGCGGGTAAATATCCGCGCATTCTGGAAGATGAAGTGGTAGGGGAAGAGGCGCAGCGCCTGTTCAAAGATGCTAACGAGCTGCTGGATAAGCTGAGCGCAGAGAAAACCCTGAACCCGCGCGGCGTGGTGGGTCTGTTCCCGGCCAACCGCGTGGGCGACGATATTGAAATCTATCGCGATGAAACCCGCACCCACGTGCTGACGGTGAGCCATCATCTGCGCCAGCAGACGGAGAAGGTTGGCTTCGCCAACTACTGCCTCGCCGATTTTGTCGCGCCGAAGCTGAGCGGCAAGGCGGACTACATCGGCGCCTTCGCCGTGACCGGCGGCCTGGAAGAGGACGCGCTGGCGGACGCCTATGAAGCGCAGCATGATGACTATAACAAGATCATGATCAAGGCCATCGCCGATCGCCTGGCGGAGGCCTTTGCCGAGTATCTGCATGAGAAAGTGCGCAAGGTTTACTGGGGATATGCGGCCAATGAGAACCTCAGCAATGAGGAGCTTATTCGCGAGAACTACCAGGGGATCCGACCGGCGCCGGGATATCCGGCCTGTCCGGAGCACACCGAAAAGGGGACCATCTGGCAGCTACTGGACGTCGAAGCCCATACCGGCATGAAGCTCACCGAATCGTTCGCCATGTGGCCGGGCGCATCGGTTTCCGGCTGGTACTTCAGCCATCCGGACAGCAAGTACTTCGCCGTGGCGCAGATCCAGCGCGATCAGGTCGAAGATTACGCGCTGCGTAAAGGAATGACGCCGGCGGAGGTCGAGCGCTGGTTAGCGCCTAATCTGGGCTATGATGCGGACTAGTCGTCATCTTTCCTTACAACAAACAAGGCGCTCTGTGAGCGCCTTGTCTCTTTATTGAGGTTAACCCCTTATACTGAGATAGGTTCCTGAACTTCGGAAAACCTATAACGATAAGGAGAAGCTGATTCCGTGTTAACTCTGCTACACCTGTTGTCCGCGGTTGCTCTGCTGGTGTGGGGCACGCATATCGTGCGTACCGGGGTGATGCGCGTCTATGGCGCTCGCCTGCGTACCGTTCTCAGTAGCAGCGTAGAGAAAAAGCCGCTCGCCTTCTGCGCGGGTCTTGGCGTGACTGCGCTGGTGCAAAGCAGTAACGCCACCACCATGCTGGTGACCTCATTTGTCGCCCAGGATTTAGTGGGTCTGATGCCAGCGCTGGTGATGGTGCTGGGGGCCGACGTCGGGACGGCGCTGATGGCGAGGGTGTTGACCTTCGACCTGTCGTGGCTGTCGCCGTTGTTGATATTTATCGGGGTGATTTTCTTCCTCGGCCGCAAGCAGACCCGCGCCGGGCAGCTTGGACGGGTGGGGATTGGTCTGGGGCTGATCCTGTTGGCCCTCGAGCTGATTGTCCAGGCCGTACACCCCATAACCCAGGCGAACGGCGTGCAGGTGATTTTCGCCTCGCTGACCGGCGATATCATGCTGGATGCTTTGATTGGCGCCGTATTTGCAATCATTAGCTACTCCAGCCTGGCGGCGGTGCTGTTAACGGCGACGCTGACCGCGGCGGGAGCGATCTCTTTCCCGGTGGCGCTGTGTCTGGTGATTGGCGCCAACCTGGGATCGGGGCTGCTGGCGATGCTTAACAACAGCGCGGCGAACGCGGCGGCGCGCCGGGTGGCGCTGGGCAGCCTGCTGTTTAAGCTGGTGGGGAGCCTGATTATTCTGCCGTTCGTCCATCCGCTGGCCGCGGCGATGCACAAGCTGCCGTTGGCCGAGTCCGAGCTGGTTATCTACTTCCACGTCTTTTACAACCTGCTGCGCTGCATCGCGATGGTGCCCTTTGCCGGACCGATGGCGAAGCTGTGCCAGCGTCTGATCCGCGATGAGCCCGAGCTGGATAACCATCTCAAACCCAAGCATCTCGACCCGTCGGCGCTGGACACCCCGGCGCTGGCGCTGGCCAATGCCGCGCGTGAGACGCTGCGTATTGGTGACGCGATGGAGCAGATGCTGGAGAGCCTGCACAAGGTGATGCATGGCGAACCGCGTCAGGAGAAAGAGCTGCGCCGTATGGCGGATGATATCAACGTACTTTACACCGCTATTAAGCTCTATCTGGCGCGAATGCCAAAGGATGAGCTGGCGGAAGAGGAATCCCGGCGCTGGGCGGAAATTATTGAGATGTCGTTAAACCTCGAACAGGCGTCCGATATCGTCGAGCGAATGGGCAGCGAGATCGCCGATAAATCGCTGGCGGCGCGGCGCGCCTTCTCGGTAGAAGGGTTAAAGGAGCTGGACGCCCTGTACGATCTGCTGCTCAGCAACCTGCAGCTGGCGATGTCGGTCTTCTTCTCCAGCGATGTGCCCAGCGCCCGCCGCCTGCGGCGCAGCAAACACCGGTTCCGCATTCTTAACCGCCGCTACTCGCATGCGCACGTTGACCGTCTGCATCAGCAGAACGTGCAGAGCATCGAAACCAGTACGTTGCACCTGGCGCTGCTGGGGGATATGAAGCGTCTGAACAGCCTGTTCTGCTCGGTGGCTTACAGCGTGATGGAGCAGCCGGATGAAGACGACGAACGGGATGACTACTGAGCCATTCCCCGGCGGCGCTGTGCTAACCGGGGTTTTGCGTTTGGACGTCCCGTTGAGGCAGCCCGGATAAGGCGCAATGCGCCGCTATCCGGGAAACGTTAGCCCCCCAGGCTCAGAAGCGGTAGCCCGCAGGCAGGGTTATCGCTTCTTCCCCCGCTTTGAACAACAGCGTCGGGTTCGGGCCACCGAGCGTCGCGTGACCATCGGTGACCTGGATCCAGTTTCCTTCCGGCAAACCAATCACCGTTAATTCCGGCGCCACGACCAGCAGTTCGCGGATACGCTGTTCGCGGGTTTCGCCCTGATGCCCGGTCGGCAACGCGTTGGTGAAGTGCGGGTTAATCTGTAGCGGGAACAGCCCCAGCGCATCAAATCCCTGCGGATCGACAATCGGCATATCGTTGGTGGTGCGAATGGTCGGGCAGGCGAGGTTTGAACCTGCGCTCCAGCCGATATACAGCGCCCCGCGTTTGACGACATCGACAATCGGCGCCAACAGACCGCGGCTGCGGCACTCTTTCAACAGCTGGAAGGTGTTCCCGCCGCCGACGATCACCATCTCGGTGCTTTCAATGGCGGCGATAGGGTCGTCGACGCTGTGGATACCGGTTACGCTGACCGCCATGGGCGCCATAACCGCAGCCACTTTGGCCGTATAATCATCCCAGGATTGCGTCACGCCAGCGAAGGGGATGAATACCGCCTTACGGCGGCCTTTGACCTGACCGGCGATCAGCGGCAGGGCGTGTTCCAGCCAGGCTTTCCCCGGCAGCGTGGAGTTACTGAGTAACAGCAGTTCCATCTTTTCTTCCTGTTTTAAAAATATTATTGAAGCAGAAATTCTAGCATCGCCCCCATACCGGCACGCTGATATGGCGCATGATGTGGGTAAGCGGAATGCTGTTCACAAGCCCGACGAAGCTTCTGGATAATGAATCACACAATCCAGGTTTTTTCTCGCCCACAAGGTAGGGTATATTTCGCTTTTACAGGAGAATCTATGCTGCCCGACTCATCAACCCGATTAAACAAATACATCAGTGAAAGCGGCATCTGCTCGCGTCGCGAAGCGGACCGCTTTATTGAACAAGGCAACGTCTTTATCAATGGCAAGCGCGCCACGATTGGCGATCAGGTGAAGCCTGGCGATTTAGTCAAAGTGAACGGACGGTTGATTGAGCCGCGCGAAGCGGATGATCTGGTACTGATTGCGCTGAATAAGCCGGTCGGCATTGTGAGCACCACCGAAGATGGCGAGCGCGACAACATTGTCGATTTCGTCAATCACAGCAAGCGTATCTTTCCTATCGGCCGTCTGGATAAAGATTCTCAGGGGCTGATCTTCCTCACCAACCATGGCGATCTGGTGAACAAGATCCTGCGCGCCGGCAACGACCATGAAAAAGAGTATCTGGTCACGGTCGATAAGCCGGTAACCGATGAGTTCATTCGCGGCATGGGCGCGGGGGTACCGATTCTCGGGACGGTGACCAAAAAATGTAAGGTAAAGAAAGAAGCGCCGTTCGTTTTCCGCATCACCCTTGTGCAGGGGTTAAACCGCCAGATCCGTCGTATGTGCGAGCACTTTGGCTATGAAGTGACGAAGCTTGAGCGTACGCGGATTATGAACGTCAGCCTGACGGGGATCCCGCTGGGAGAGTGGCGCGATCTGACCGATGACGAGCTGATCGACCTGTTCAAGCTGATTGAAAACTCCTCTTCCGAAGCGAAGCCGAAAGCCAAGCCGAAGCCTAAAGCGGCGACCCCCGGGATCAAGCGTCCGGTAGTGAAAATGGAAAATAGCAACGATAAGGGCCGCCCGGCTGGCAACGGGAAACGTTTCACCCAGCCGGGACGTAAAAAGAAAGGGCGTTAACGCCTGCCGCGGGTCGGCGTATTCGCCGACCAGGAAAAGGTCGCTTCCTTATCCGTTTTATAAGCCTGCTGTTTTCTCACCTGGCGGGCTTTCTTCGCTTCCGCTTCACGCTGCGCCATCAGCTTATCGATATATTCCTTTTTCACGCTGTTCGTTTCCGCATTGCTCAGCGGGCGGCCATGCGCAATACGCGCGCGGTCAAGCAGCGTTTTCAATTCGCGCTGTTCGCGCTCGGTCATCTCTTTTTGTGTAATACGGGGGAGTGCCATGGTGGTGCCCTCAGTCAGACCAGAGCACCCAGTGTACGGCAATGAATATTTTACTGATAGCCTGTATGGCAACTAAAGCAGGCACACGCCCGGGCCTGCGCCCGGACGTATCACGCTCAGCGCTTGTCGGCTTTTTTGGCGATGGGCTTTCCTGACCAGTACCCGGCCAGCAGCGAACCGGACAGGTTATGCCAGACGGAGAACAGCGCGCCCGGCAGCGCCGCCAGCGGGCCAAAGTAAATTTTACCCAGCGCGGCCGCCAGGCCGGAGTTCTGCATCCCCACCTCGATCGCCAGCGTACGGCAGGTGGATTCATCAAAACCAAACAGACGTCCGCCCCAGTACCCGCCAAGCAGACCAATAGTGTTATGCAGGATCACCGCGATAATCACCACCAGGCCGACGGAGGCGATATGGGCGGCGGAACCCGCCACCACCGCGCTGATGATCGCCAGAATGCACACCATCGAGAAGGCGGGCAGGAACGGCTCTACCGCTTTCACCACCTTCGGCAACAGATGATGGACAATCAGTCCCAGCGCGATAGGAATGACCACAATCTGTAGAATGCTGAGCAACATGCCCATGACGTCGACCTGAATATGCGCGTCGACGTACAGACGGGTGAGCAGCGGTGTCGCCACGACGCCGACGAGGGTGGAGACCGAGGAGATGGTCACCGACAGCGCCACATCCCCTTTGGCAAGAAAGATCATCACGTTGGAGGCGGTCCCGCTGGCGACGCTGCCGACCAGCACCATCCCGGCGGAAAGCTCCGGCGGCATATGAAACAGCAGCGCCAGCAGCCAGGCGGCGAGCGGCATCACCAGATAGTGCAGAAATATCCCCGCAGCGACCGGCGCCGGACGCGACAGGACGCGTTTGAAATCCTCCAGCTTCAGATGCACGCCCATACCGAACATGATCAGCATCAGCAGGGTGGTGACCCATGGGCCAATTGGGGTGAAGGTAGTGGGAGTGTAATAGGCCAGAACGGAGAGCAGCAGTGCCCATAACGGGAACAGCCGCGTCAGAGTTGCGAGCATGTTGTGTTCCTTGCGATACGCGAACCGGGCCGCGCCATCCCGATGGGCGGCGAGCAGGTCAGCTGGTTGTGTTGATGTTGTTATAAAAAAGCCGGGTTCGAGCCCGGCTATAGGTATTGTTTATCGTGCTAAGGAATTTTATTCAAACAAATTATGATGCAGCTTCTGCACAACCTTCTCCGCATCGTCGCCCGGCACCAGGAAGCACAGGTTGTGGCTGGAGGCGCCATAGCAGATCATGCGGATGTTAAACGGCTCGAGGACGCCAAAGACCTCTTTGCCGACGCCGCAGGCTTTCGACAGCTCATTGCCAATCAGGGCGACCAGCGCCAGATTTTCTTCCACTTCCACGCGGCACAGCGAAGAGAGCTCGGTCAGCAGCGCCTGGGTCAACAGGGTATCGCCCGCAGAGGTCGAGCCGGTGGTGTCCATGGTCAGGGCCACGCTCACTTCGGAGGTGGTGATCAAATCAACTGAGATGTTATGGCGCGCCAGAATACCGAACACTTCGGCGAGGAAGCCGCGGGAGTGCAGCATATTCAGGCTGTGCAGCGTCAGCAGCGTTTGCCGGCGACGCAGCGCCAGCGCGCGGAACAGCGGCGGGTTCTCGGTGGTTTTACACACCAGCGTACCGCCCGCTTTAGGCTCTTTACTGGAGCCGACAAACACCGGGATATCGCTGCGCACGGCAGGCAGCAGGGTCGCCGGATGCAGCACTTTGGCGCCAAAGGTGGCCATTTCCGCTGCCTCTTCAAAGGCGATGACGTCGATGCGTTTCGCCGCCGGCGCGACGCGCGGGTCGGTAGTATAGATCCCCGGGACATCGGTCCAGATATCGACGCGGGTGGCATTCAGCGCTTCGCCGAGCAGAGCGGCGGTATAATCGCTGCCGCCGCGGCCGAGGGTGGTGGTGCGGCCTTTCGCTTCGCTGCCGATAAAGCCCTGGGTCACCACCAGGCCTTCCGCCAGGCGCGGCGCCAGCTGCTGCTGGGTCAGTTCGGCGACGGCGGCGATGTCCGGTTCGGCGCGGCCAAAGCGATCGTTAGTGCGCAGCACTTTACGGGCGTCAAACCACTGCGCCTGAATACCGCGTTCACGCAGAATTTCCACAAACAGCAGGGTGGACATCAGTTCGCCATGGCTGACAAGTTCGTCGGTCAGGGCGGTTGAGGAGGCGAGCGCGGCGGCTTCCGCCAGCGTCGTGATATTTTCCAGCAAGCGCTCAATCTCTTCGCGGATCACGTTGGGATAACGCAAACGCTCCAGAATATTGAACTGGATCTGACGCAGAGCGTCCAGCTGGGAAAAACGTTCGGTGGGTTCCAGCCCTCCCGCTAAGGCCACCAGAATGTTGGTCACGCCGGCAGAGGCGGAGAGCACAACAATACGGGTATTGGCATCGAGCAGCGCCACATCGATGCTGCGGTTCATTGCGTCAAAATCAGCAACGCTGGTGCCGCCAAATTTGGCGACGACTAGATCTGTCATAACAACCTCGTGTCAGGGGGCCTGACTTATTAAAACGATTCCTGAGCACCGATCCTGGCAGGGGCTGGACGCCGCCGGATCGCAACAAAATGTCTTAATAAGCCAGGCCAAATTATTCAGCCATGGCACAAGGGAAGAGCGATAAACAGGGTGGCGCAGAGTGATAAACAACTACGATGTCACCCAGAAGTGCTCCACCTTGTAGACCCGACTCACCGCTTTGGGCGCTGAGGTGTTCGGGTATGAAACGCCCGACTGCGAACGTTTCTGGTGACAACCCAGGGGATTCAGCCCCTGTGGCCGGCGAGGAGCGTGACCAGACGCTCTTTCACCTCGGCGTTGCTCCCCCTCACGTATCTTCCCCGGACTGGTTCCTCCAATACGGTTACCTGGGCAACGCACCTCTTCTGGCAATTACTGACGTCTTTCACCTGGCCGGGGGAACAGGGACATTATATCCCCCGCGAATACCCTTTCGCTGTAGCGTGAAATGCGCGAGCAATAGATACCTACCAATACGTAAGCACTGCGGATATATAAAGGCTTAACGCCAGCTATGTCAACGCTGCGGTTATGCGGATTTTTCATGCCTCTGCGGCTAACAGAAAAAAGCCTTATGATAGCTATACTAATGGGGCTTTTTACTCCGTTTTGACCCGATTCCTGACCGGCGTCAGGGTCAAGTCACAAAAATCATCACAATTTTCCGTCACCGGCGCTACAATCGACCGAAGTCACAATCTCAAATCAGAAGAGTATTGCTAATGAAAAACATCAACCCAACGCAGACCTCTGCCTGGCAGGCATTACAGAAACACTTCGACGAAATGAAAGATGTCACTATCAGCGAGCTTTTCGCCAAAGATAGCGACCGTTTTTCTAAATTTTCCGCGACGTTCGACGATCTGATGCTGGTGGACTTCTCCAAAAACCGCATCACTGAAGAGACGCTGGCTAAACTGCAGGATCTGGCGAAAGAGACTGACCTGGCGGGCGCTATCAAGTCGATGTTCTCAGGTGAGAAGATCAACCGCACCGAAGACCGCGCGGTACTGCACGTCGCGCTGCGTAACCGCAGCAATACGCCGATTGTGGTTGATGGCAAAGATGTGATGCCGGAAGTGAACGCTGTGCTGGAGAAGATGAAAACCTTCTCCGAAGCGATTATCTCCGGTAGCTGGAAAGGCTACACCGGCAAACCGATCACCGACGTGGTTAACATCGGCATCGGCGGCTCCGACCTCGGTCCTTTCATGGTGACCGAGGCGCTGCGTCCGTATAAAAACCACCTCAACATGCACTTTGTCTCTAACGTCGATGGCACCCATATCGCCGAAGTGCTGAAGAACGTGAATCCGGAAACGACTCTGTTCCTGGTGGCGTCCAAGACTTTCACTACCCAGGAAACCATGACCAACGCCCACAGCGCGCGCGACTGGTTCCTGGCAACCGCGGGCGACGACAAGCACGTGGCGAAACACTTCGCCGCGCTTTCCACCAACGCGAAAGCGGTTGGCGAGTTCGGCATCGACACCGCCAACATGTTCGAATTCTGGGACTGGGTTGGCGGCCGTTACTCCCTGTGGTCGGCGATTGGTCTGTCCATCATTCTCTCCGTGGGCTTCGACAACTTCGTTGAGCTGCTGTCCGGCGCGCATGCGATGGATAAGCACTTCTCCACCACTCCGGCGGAGAAAAACCTGCCGGTGCTGCTGGCGCTGATCGGCATCTGGTACAACAACTTCTTCGGTGCGGAAACCGAAGCGATTCTGCCGTACGACCAGTACATGCACCGCTTTGCCGCTTACTTCCAGCAGGGCAACATGGAGTCCAACGGTAAGTATGTTGACCGTAACGGCCACGCGGTAGACTACCAGACTGGCCCAATCATCTGGGGGGAGCCGGGCACCAACGGTCAGCACGCGTTCTACCAGCTGATCCACCAGGGCACCAAAATGGTACCGTGCGATTTCATCGCTCCGGCTATCACCCACAACCCGCTGTCTGACCACCATCAGAAACTGCTGTCTAACTTCTTCGCCCAGACCGAGGCCCTGGCCTTTGGTAAATCCCGCGAAGTGGTTGAGCAGGAATATCGCGATCAGGGTAAAGACCCGGCGACCCTGGAGCACGTGGTGCCGTTCAAAGTGTTCGAAGGTAACCGCCCGACTAACTCCATCCTGCTGCGTGAGATCACCCCGTTCAGCCTCGGGGCGCTGATTGCCCTGTACGAGCACAAAATCTTCACCCAGGGCGCGATCCTCAACATCTTCACCTTTGACCAGTGGGGCGTTGAGCTGGGCAAACAGCTGGCTAACCGCATCCTGCCGGAGCTGAAAGACGGCAGCGAAGTTAGCAGCCACGACAGCTCTACTAACGGCCTGATTAACCGTTATAAAGCCTGGCGCGCATAACGCTTGCGCAGCTAAGACGGAATGCCGACCCTTTGGTCGGCATTTTTATTTATAGCCGCCGCAGCAGCCTCGCCGGATTCCCCGCCCACACGCCTTTCTCGGTAATGGACTTCGTTACCACGCTGCCCGCGCCTATCACCACCCCATCGCAGATGCTGACGGCCAGAATCGTGGCGCCGCTGCCGATCGACACGTCATCGCCAATCTCGATCCGCCCCCAGCTGGCGCGGTCGGCGTTTGGTTTACCCTCGCGAAACAGGTCGTTGGCAAACATCACGCCGTGACCGATAAAGCAGCGCTGGCCGATGGTGACGTACTCGCAGATAAAGGTATGGGATTGAATTTTACTGTTCGCGCCGATGCGGGTATTCCCCTGGATCTCAACGAACGGCCCGACGAAGACGTTATCGCCGAGCTGGCAATCATAGAGGTTGGCGGGCTGGTAAATAACGACATTTTCCCCACAAACGACGTTACGTACGCCGGTATCACGAAGCTCAGGCATAGTTCCTCTCAAATCGGTTTGGCCAGAATATGTAAGGTGCTTTGCTGGCTGGCGGAGTGGAAAGTCGTGTCTCTGATGTGCCGCATCCCCTGGCGTTCGTAAAAACGGCGCGCGGCGGGATTCGCGGCGAGTACTTCCAGCCACAGCCAGCTTTCACCGGCCGTTTTTGCTCGCGTCTCGACGGCGTGAAAAATATGCTCGCCGTAGCGGTGGCCAGTCTTCCCCGGCATCAGGTAGAGCTTATGCAGCAGCGTACCAATCTTGCCGTCGTCAGCCATTCGCTGCTGATAGCTATATTTAGCGAAACCAACAGGAGAGGGGGCTTCGGCGATGAGCCAGTGTTGGGTCGCATCCGCAAGACTCCGACGTAGCGCATCTTCGGCATATTCTTGCTTAAGAAATAACGCCAGTTCATCGGCATCGCGCCAGAGATGAGCAAAGTGGTGATGATAGCTGGCATAGCCCATCGCGCTAAGCTGGGGCGCGTCCTCGGGACATGCCTGTCGAATAGTTAACATGCTGCGTTCCTCGCGTCGTTCTGCGGCTATATTGCCTGTAAAGTGAACAATGTGGAACGACAAAAATCGGTGGGAGAAGGCTGGAGGCGCTCCCTCCAGCCTGGGGGTTAGCGGGCGAAAGCGATCGCTTCGATTTCGACGCCGGCATCTTTCGGTAACCTTGCCACCTCCACACAGGAGCGCGCCGGAAAGGCCGCCTGGTGTTCGATAAAGAAGGCCTCGTAGGCGGCATTGATGGCGGCAAAATCCGCCAGGTCTTTGACAAACACCGTAGTTTTAACGATCTGCCCGACCGTGAGTCCGGCAGCTTCAACGATGGCTTTCACATTTTCCAGTGATTGCCGCGCCTGTTCGGCAATGTCCTCGGGCATGGTGCCGTCCAGCGGATTAATCGGCAGCTGACCGGAGGTGATGGTCATCGCGCCGAGATTGACGCCCTGCACGTACGGGCCGATAGCAGCAGGCGCGTCAGCGGTGGTAATAATCATACGGTTTATCCTTCAAACGGTTACATAAAATAATTTAACAACACCAGCGAGCCGACGCCGCTCACTACCACCCACACCAGACCTAAACGGAAGCTGGCGAGCGTGCAGATGATGGCGGCGATCACCTTCGGATTTTTTAAGTCGAACTCCATGCTGGAATTCACGCTCAGGATCTGAATGGTGATGATGGCCGGCAGAACAGTGACCGGCACGAAGCGTAGCGTTTTGGTCACCCGCTCGGACATCTGGATCTTGCCGGCCAGGCCGATAAACGAGAAACGGATGAGAAAAGTCACCGCGGCCATGCCCAGCGTCAGGGCGATAAAATAGCTATTACTCATTTTCCATCGCCTCCACTAACGGCATATCGGATTCGGTTTTTGCCATCTGCTTGCGCTCTTCCGCCAGGTCGACGCACAGGCCGGCGAGGACGCCAAGCACTGAGGCGACAACGATACCCAGCGAATAGGGTAGGACCACTAACAGCACGCCGGAAACGGCGGCTACAACCGCGGCGACGGTGCAGGCCTGGCTTTTAATTTGCGGCACCACGATGGCGATAAAGGCGGCGACCATGGCGAAATCGAGACCGTATTTCTCAATGTGGGGAAACGAGGCGCCGACCAGCGCGCCAAGAAAATCAGCCAGCACCCAAATCGCCCAGAAGGTAATCATCGCCGAACCATAAAACAGATATTTTTCCTTTTTATTTCCTTCCATCTCTTTGACGGTGGTGGCATACACCTCGTCGGTGAGCGCATAGGACATAAAGCAT
Source organism: Klebsiella sp. 28 (assembly GCF_018223905.1). Taxonomy (NCBI): domain Bacteria; kingdom Pseudomonadati; phylum Pseudomonadota; class Gammaproteobacteria; order Enterobacterales; family Enterobacteriaceae; genus Klebsiella; species Klebsiella sp. 28. Next base: position 112,081 of record NZ_JAGRQY010000057.1, on the reverse strand, counting down.
TTTTTAAAGAATGAAGCTTCGCGCACGGTGCCGGAAATAGAGGCGCTATACAGCACGTGGCGAAGATTGATAATTAATGTGGTGAAAATAATCACGCCGAGCGTGGCGCCGGTTTTTAACATATTCAGTGCCAGCATTTGCGCCGAGCCGGCAATGACGATCGCCGACCACGCCGTACTCTGCCAGACGCTCATGCCCGCGCTAACGCTTAATGCGCCGACAATAAATGAAAATGGAAAGTCGCCGATGCATAGGGGCATAATAGCGCTGGCGCCGCGGAAGATGACTTTTTTATTCATCTGCTATACCTGCTAATTTATAAATAATAGTGTGGGTAGAGTACGTTAATCGGGGCCTGCTCTTTCAGGCCCGTGAAATGGTATTATTTAGCGACCATAATGCTGATAATTTCTTTATCGGTGAGAGTCATTGGTTTAATCACCAGACGGCACAGGTTATTAATAGTCTGCTCGACATCGGCGCAGACAATACCGTCATTGGCGCCAGCGCAGCTATTTTGCATTGCCATTAGTACCGCCTTAAAGGCGCTGGATACCACTGACGAGACTTTCATCGCGCAGCTGTTGGAAGCGCCATCACAAATCATGCCGGTAATATCGCTGACCATATTAATAATTGCGGTATTAATGGTGTTGATGTCGCGGGTAAACAGCCATGCCATACCGGCGGCGGCGCCCATAGCGGCGGTTGAGGCTGCGCATAGCGCAGATAAGCGCGTATAACGAGAATGAATTGAGATGGCGGTGAGATGAGATAGAGACAAAGCGCGAGCCAGGGTCTCTTCATCGACGCCAAGATGCTCTGCAACCACCACTACCGGCATGGTTGCTGTAATGCCCTGATTGCCTGAACCGAAGTTAGACATCGCTACCACCGGCGCGCCGCCCATACGGGCATCTGAAGCGGCGACGGTGTTGATGATCACCTTGCTTAACAGATCGTTGCTCATCAGACCGTTTTTCACTGCGTCAGAAAAGGTACCGTTAATGTTCAGGCCATATTTTTTTGTTTTGCCTTCTGCCGCCAGCGCGGAGTTTAAGCGCGCGGCGTCGAGAATAAAGCGAATATCATTAAAGTCGACGCGATTAATAAAGTCGTAAGCCTGTTGTAGCGAGAAAGTGGGCAGCGTTTCGCGCTGGGTGCGCGTATTCTGTTTTTCGCTTAATGGCTGCGGTTGGCCATTAATATAAAGTTCGACCACGTTGGTGTGGGTTCCTTTGACCACGACACGACAGCAATTCTCGCCAGCAGAGAGGGTTAGATCGAGATGAATAAAATCCGGGGTCTCTTCGACGGCAATATCAACGGCGTTATTGGCGATCAGCTTCTGCGCCATTTCAACGTGTCGCGGAGTGATATCTTCCAGCGTTTTTAATCCCTTTTGCGGGTCGCCGCCAAATGCGCCAATTGCGGCTGCCAGCGGTACACCGCAAACGGTGGTGCCGGGTATGGTGACGCCCATCGCGTTTTTATAAAGATTGGCGGAAATAAAACCGCTAATTTTAGTGCAAGGCTGATCCAGATATTGTGCGGCGTAGGCGGCCGCGAAGGAAATAGCGACGGGTTCAGTACAACCTAAAGCCGGGGCGACCTCTTGTTTGAGCCATTTTACGTACAGGGAAGCGTTATCGGTGTTCATAATGATTTAATGTCCAAAATTAAATTTTATTCAGCTGCGATAATGCTAAGACAAAAGATAAGAAAAAACTTACCCTAATAACCATAAAAAGACTGTGGTTTGGAGAAAAATTTTATCTTACGGGAGGTTTTAAGATACACCTGTTTCTAAAAATAAACTTTTTATATTTCAGTTAGTTGGGCTGATTCGTTCTAAGCGTAATGGATGATTTTGTTAATCTGCTCACAGCGTTGCTGGAAGGACAATTTTCTCTTGTTCGTACTTTTCGAATCAATAGCCCGGAGATAGCGTAAGACGAAGGAATCATAGGTAGATCTGGATCACACTTTTGCGCTATACAGATCGACAACGTTCATGCATTTGAGGTGTCACTATGCCGTCGGTATATCGTCCGCTGGTTAATTTCGTTGCGAAGGCCATGCAGGCCGTGCTGAATCTGGCACTGCTGTGCCTGGGAATTATTCTGGTGGTGTTCCTGGGAAAGGAGACCCTGCATCTGGCGCACGTACTGTTTACGCCGGAGCCGGTGAGTAAGTACAAGCTGGTCGAAGGGCTGGTGGTCTATTTTCTCTACTTTGAGTTTATCGCGCTGATTGTTAAATATTTTGAATCCGGTTTTCACTTTCCACTGCGCTATTTCGTCTATATCGGTATTACCGCGATTGTGCGGCTTATTATCGTCGATCATGAGTCGCCGCTGGCGGTGCTCATTTACTCCGCGGCGATCCTGATCCTGGTGATTACGCTCTGGCTGTGTAACTCCAATCGCCTGAAACGCGAATAAAAAAAAGCGGCCTCCAGGGCCGCTGACCAACAGTCACAAATAGAATTTATGTAGGGTCCAGTTGAGGATAGCAGTGGCATTGACCTTACTTTTTCAGCTGAGGGCGACGGCGACAATACCCGGTTGGGGTCGTGTATTGCGGCTAGACCGTCGGCCCTCCTCTGAAATTTGGGGCCGGTGTTACAAAAAAATTAACCTTTCACTCCACCCGCCGTCAGGCCATTAACCAGCCAGCGCTGCGCCAGCAGGAAGACAACCGTGATCGGAATGGCGGAGAGCACCGCCGCGGCGGCAAAGTCGCCCCACAGATAGTTCTGCGGGTTGAGATACTGTTGCATACCTACCGCCAGGGTATAGCTGTTCACATCGCGCAGCAGCAGCGAGGCGACCGGCACTTCGGTGATGGCCGCGATGAACGACAGAATAAACACGACTGCCAGAATCGGCACCGACAGCGGCAGCAGCACCAGACGGAAAGCCTGCCATGGGGTCGCGCCATCCAGCGCCGCCGCTTCTTCCAGCGAGCCATCGATGGTTTCGAAGTAGCCTTTAATCGTCCAGACGTGCAGCGCGATACCGCCCATGTAGGCAAAGATGACGCCGCCGTGGGTGTTGAGGCCGACGAACGGGATGTACTGGCCCAGGCGGTCAAACAACGCGTACAGGGCAACCAGCGACAGCACCGCCGGGAACATCTGGAAAATCAGCATCCCTTTCAGCAGGGTCGCTTTCCCCGGGAAGCGCATACGGGCGAAAGCGTAGGCGCAGGTGGTGGAGAGAGCGACGATACCGATCGCGGTGATCCCGGCGACCTTAATCGAGTTCCACAGCCACAGCAGGACCGGGAACGGCGGCGGCGTGACGCGGCCATCGGCGTGTTCGACGCTGAAGCCTAACGCCAGACGCCAGTGCTCCCAGGAGATGGTATCCGGGATCAGGCTGCCGGTGGCGAAGTTACCCTCGCGCAGCGAGATGGCGATAACCATCAGCAGCGGAAACATAATCGCGGCGATAAAAATCAGTAGCAGGAGATGCGTGGTAAATAAACGTAGCTTCTGCGATTTGGGTTGGACCATAGCCATTATCGTTATCTCCCTTAATCAAACTTCATGCGCGTGGCTTTCAGATTCACAATCGCTAACGCGCCAACCAGCAGGAAGATAAGCGTTGCGATAGCCGCCGCCAGGCCGAAGTCCTGACCGCCGCCGCCTTCAAAGGCGATGCGATAGGTGTAGCTCACCAGCAGGTCGGTATAACCGGCCGGGGTGGTGGTGCCGAGACGGTCCGGACCGCCGTTGGTCAACAATTGAATCAGGACGAAGTTGTTAAAGTTAAAGGCGAAGCTGGCGATCATCAGCGGCGTTAGCGGCTTAATCAGCAGCGGGAAGGTAATTTTAAAGAAGTTCTGGAACGGGCCGGCGCCATCCATTGCCGACGCTTCGTACAGATCGTCCGGAATCGCCTTCAGCAGCCCCATGCACAGGATCATCATGTACGGGTAGCCCAGCCAGGTGTTGACGATGATGATCATGGTGCGCGCGGTGGTCGGGTCGCTAAACCAGGCCGGCTTAATGCCGAACAGCGTGCTGAGCATCATGTTGATTTCACCAAAGCTCTGGTTGAACAGCCCTTTGAAAATCAGAATCGAAATAAACGACGGTACGGCGTACGGCAGAATCAGCAGGACGCGATAAATCGCTTTGCCTTTCAGCGCTTCCCACTGCACCAGGCAGGCGAGGATCATCCCCACCGCGACGGTCAGCACCACGGTCAGCACCGAGAACACCACCGTCCAGACGAAGATCGCAAAGAACGGTTTCTGAATGCCTTCATCGTGGAAGACGCGGGTAAAGTTGTCCCAGCCGATAGTCACAGTGTAGCCCGGGCTCAGCTTCTCATTGCCCCAGCTGCCGTCGGCGTTAATTGACTGGTAGAAGCCGACGTCGTTGTTCGGGCGGTATTTAACGTGGGTCTGATTGTTGGTCAGTACCCCGTCTTCGCCGAGGGTATACAGAGGCTGGGTACCGGAGAACTGGCGCAGGGAGCTCATGATGACTTTGCTGTCATCCGGCAGCACAGCGGTCAGCTGGTTCAGCGCGGTGCGATTCTGGGTAATCACGCGCAGGTTGGCGCGCTCGCCTTCCGGCAGGGCGTCGGTTTCTTTTAACGCCAGCTTCTGCTCGCCGCCAAATTTAAAGGCGTCAGAAAGGTAGTTTTTACCGCTTTCGCCGTCGGTGAGCGCCAGCTTCCACTCGTCACCCGCCGGGATCAGCGTGAAATTATAGGCTTTGCCGGCCTGGAAGGAACGATCCATCAGCACCTGCTGCGCACGCTCAAAGGTCAGCTGGTTGGTGCTGCTGTAGTTGGTAAACGCGATAGCGATAGTGCAGATCAGCGGAAACAGGACAAACAGGCCCATGCCGGCGAGGCCGGGATAAACATAGCGCCAGGCATAAGCCTTGCGATTAGCGAAAATATACAGGCCAACTGAGCTTAAAATCAGCGTCATGATGGCGAACAGGTACTCCCCCTGGGCGTACATCAAAACAACAAGGTAACCCACCAGCAGGCACAGTAAGCCAATCACAGACCATGTGAGTTGCGGGCTTTGCCACCAGTGTCTCTTTTTAACGGCATCCATGGGGATCATCCTCTACAGCGGTGAAAACTTATTTGTCAGGTGGCGCTTCGCTTACCTGACCTACGGTCCGAGCCGTAGTGGTAGGGCGGGTAGGCGCACGCGCCACCCGCCGTTTTCTTACTTAGTGATACGGCTCTGTGCATCTTTCAGCGCAGCATCGACAGTCTGGCGACCGCTGGCGGCGTTGATAACCGCGGTACGAACGGCATACCAGAAGGCAGACATCTGCGGGATGTTAGGCATGATTTCGCCTTTCTGGGCGTTCGCCATGGTGGCAGCGATGCGCGGATCTTTTTCCAGTTTTTCCTGGAAGGATTTCAGCGCCACGGCACCCAGCGGTTTGTCGTTGTTAACGGCTTCCAGACCCTGATCGGTCATCAGGTAGTTTTCGAGGAACTCTTTGGCCAGCTCTTTATTCGGGCTGGCGGCGTTGATCCCCGCGCTCAGCACGCCAACGAACGGTTTCGATGGCTTGCCTTTAAAGGTTGGCAGCAGGGTCACGCCGTAGTTAACCTTGCTCTTATCGATGTTAGACCACGCCCACGGACCGTTGATGGTCATCGCGGTTTCGCCTTTGTTGAAGGCCGCTTCCGCGATGGAGTAATCGGTATCGGCATTCATGTGCTTGTTCTTGATCAGGTCAACCAGGAAGGTCAGGCCCGCTTTCGCGCCTGCGCTGTCCACGCCGACGTCTTTCACATCGTACTTGCCGTTTTCAAACTTGAACGCGTATCCGCCGTCGGCAGCGATCAGCGGCCAGGTGAAGTACGGTTCCTGCAGGTTGAACATCAGCGCGCTTTTACCTTTCGCTTTCAGTTCTTTATCCAGCGCCGGGATCTCTTCCCAGGTCTTCGGCGGGTTCGGCACCAGGTCTTTGTTATAAATCAGGGACAGGGCTTCGACTGCGATCGGGTAGGCGATCAGTTTGCCGTTATAGCGAACCGCATCCCAGGTGAACGGATAGAGTTTGTCCTGGAACGTTTTGTCCGGGGTGATTTCCGCCAGCAGGCCCGACTGCGCGTAGCCGCCGAAACGGTCATGCGCCCAGAAGATGATGTCCGGGCCGTCGCCGGTCGCCGCAACCTGCGGGAATTTCTCTTCCAGCTTGTCCGGGTGTTCTACGGAAACTTTAATGCCGGTGTCTTTTTCAAACTTTTTACCCACTTCAGCGAGGCCGTTGTAGCCTTTGTCGCCGTTAATCCAGATAACCAGCTTACCTTCTTCAATTTTTGCGAGGGCAGAGGCGGAAAACATCATCGTGGTCAGTGCCGACAGCGCGAGGATGCGAGCGCCAGTTTTGATTTTCATATACCCGTCCTTTTTGGTGTTGTACTCGTGGATACACTTCGGTGGCTTAACGATGATGAGTTTCCTTTTTTAACAACCCCTTTCCATCCTCCCCAGGTCTACGCCCCACCCGCTGGTTGTGTGATCTCCATTGCAAAAACGGCCGTATTGCGTCCTGGAGCACAGAAAAAAGCGCCCAATTTTGTCGCCTCCATCACGAAATCACGCTCCGCCCGCCATCCCCCGCGGCGAGAGCCAATCTCTCATCCTCCCATCTCCTCCCCCATAAAAAAGCCGGGGGGTGGAGGATTTGCCTGCGTAATGAATGCCGCATAGTCGACCCATCTTGAATGTGACTGTTAGTGACAGGTTGTAACGAAGGGAGAAGGGCATGGCGAGCGTACAGCTGCGAAATGTAACGAAAGCCTGGGGTGACGTGGTGGTATCGAAAGATATCAATCTCGATATCCACGAAGGGGAATTCGTCGTGTTTGTCGGGCCATCGGGCTGCGGCAAATCTACCCTGCTGCGTATGATTGCCGGGTTAGAAACTATTACCAGCGGGGACCTGTTTATCGGTGACACCCGCATGAACGAGATCCCACCGGCAGAACGCGGCGTTGGGATGGTATTCCAGTCTTATGCACTCTATCCCCACCTTTCCGTTGCGGAAAATATGTCGTTTGGCCTGAAGCTGGCCGGCGCGAAAAAAGATCTGATTAACCAGCGGGTGACTCAGGTTGCGGAAGTGCTGCAGCTGGCCCATCTGCTGGAGCGTAAACCGAAAGCCCTCTCCGGCGGTCAGCGCCAGCGCGTGGCGATTGGTCGTACGCTGGTGGCAGAGCCAAGCGTTTTCCTGCTGGATGAGCCGCTTTCCAACCTCGATGCCGCCCTGCGCGTCCAGATGCGTATCGAAATCTCCCGTCTGCATAAGCGACTGGGCCGCACCATGATCTATGTCACCCACGATCAGGTGGAAGCGATGACCCTCGCCGACAAGATCGTGGTCCTCGACGCCGGCCGTGTGGCGCAGGTTGGGAAACCGCTGGAGCTCTATCACTATCCGGCTGACCGCTTCGTTGCCGGCTTCATTGGTTCACCGAAGATGAACTTCCTGCCGGTCAAAGTCACCGCGACGGCTATCGATCAGGTGCAGGTTGAACTGCCGAACCGTCAGCAAATCTGGCTACCGGTGGACAGCGCCAACGTGCAGGCGGGCGCCAATATGTCCTTAGGTATTCGACCGGAGCATTTACTGCCCAGCGATATCGCCGATGTAACCCTTGAAGGCGAGGTCCAGGTCGTCGAACAGCTCGGTCACGAAACGCAAATTCATATCCAGATCCCCGCCATCCGTCAGAACCTGGTTTACCGCCAGAACGACGTGGTGTTGGTAGAAGAGGGAGCCACATTCGCTATCGGTTTGCCGCCAGAACGTTGCCATTTATTCCGTGAGGATGGCACCGCTTGTCGTCGGCTGCATAAAGAGCCGGGCGTGTAAGGCTTCCCATTAAAAAAGCGCGAACCCGGCTGGCGATATACCGGCGAAGCGTGCAAAGAAAAGCAATGATCTCAGGAGATAGAATGATGATTACTCTGCGCAAACTTCCTCTGGCGGTCGCCGTCGCAGCAGGCGTGATGTCTGCTCAGGCGCTGGCTGTCGATTTCCATGGCTACGCGCGTTCCGGCATTGGCTGGACCGGCAGCGGCGGCGAGCAACAGTGCTTCAAAGCGACCGGCGCTCAAAGTAAATACCGTCTTGGTAACGAATGTGAAACCTATGCGGAACTGAAGCTGGGCCAGGAGCTGTGGAAGGAAGGGGATAAGAGTTTTTATTTCGATACTAACGTTGCCTATTCCGTGAATCAGGAAGATGACTGGGAAAGCACCTCTCCGGCGTTCCGTGAAGCCAACATCCAGGGTAAAAACCTGATCGACTGGCTGCCGGGCTCCACGCTGTGGGCGGGTAAACGCTTCTATCAGCGTCATGACGTTCACATGATCGACTTCTACTACTGGGATATCTCCGGCCCGGGTGCAGGTCTGGAAAACGTTGACCTTGGCTTCGGTAAGCTCTCTCTGGCCGCTACCCGTAACTCAGAAAGCGGCGGCTCTTATACTTTCTCCAGCGATGACACCAAAAAATATGCTGCGAAAACTGCCAACGACGTCTTTGATATCCGTCTGGCGGGTCTGGAAACCAACCCGGGCGGCGTGCTGGAGTTAGGGGTCGATTACGGCCGTGCTAACCCGCAGGATGACTATCGCCTGGAAGACGGCGCGTCGAAAGACGGCTGGATGTGGACCGGTGAACATACTCAGTCTATCTGGGGCGGCTTCAACAAGTTTGTGGTTCAGTACGCCACTGACGCAATGACCTCCTGGAACAGCGGCCACTCTCAGGGGACCAGCATCGATAACAACGGCAGCATGATCCGCGTTCTGGATCACGGCGCGATGGACTTCAACGATGACTGGGGCCTGATGTACGTGGCAATGTACCAGGACGTGGATCTGGACAGCAAGAACGGTTCTACCTGGTACACCGTGGGTGTCCGTCCGATGTACAAATGGACGCCGATCATGAGCACCCAGCTGGAAATCGGTTACGACAACGTGAAATCCCAGCGTACCAGCGAAAACAACAACCAGTACAAAATTACTCTGGCTCAACAGTGGCAGGCAGGCAACAGCGTCTGGTCTCGTCCGGCTATCCGTATCTTCGCAACCTACGCGAAGTGGGATGAAAACTGGGGCTACAGCAACACCTCCGGTCTGCAGACGAAAGACAGCAGCGGAAGCGGCGCTTTCACCTCCAGCCGCGGTGACGACAGCGAAGTTACCTTCGGTGCCCAGATGGAAGTGTGGTGGTAATACCGTCCGCAGGACGGGTGTAACCTGGGAGGGGCGTCAGCCCCTCCTGATTATTCAGGGTTAGCGCGCTATTGCCTGGCTACCGCTAAACCGATGCTATCCAAGGTGAGAAGAATGAAAATGAAGAAAACTCTCGTCGCTCTGTGTTTATCCGCAGGGATGTTGGCATGCGTGCCGGGGATGAGCCTTGCCGATGTTAACTTTGTACCGCAGAACACCAGCGCCGCGCCGGCTATTCCAGCCAGCGCGCTGCAGCAGCTGATCTGGACGCCTGCCGATCAATCAAAGACGCAGAGCGTTGATTTAACCACCGGCGGTCAACGCCTGGATGTCCCGGGGATCGTCGGACCGGTCGCCGCCTGGAGCGTGCCGGCCAATATCGGTGAGCTGACCCTGACGCTCGACAGCGAACTGAACAAACATAAGCAGATTTTTGCGCCGAACGTGCTGATTCTCGACCAGAACATGACGCCCGCGGCGTTCTTCCCCAGCAATTACTTTACCTATCAGCAGCCGGGCGTGATGACCGCTGACCGCCTGGGCGGCGTGATGCGCCTGACCCCGGCGCTGGGCCAGCAAAAGCTCTATGTGCTGGTGTTTACCACTGAAAAAGATCTCCAGCAGACCACGACCCTGCTGGATCCGGCGAAAGCCTATGCCAAAGGCGCCGGCAATGCGGCCCCGGATATCCCGGATCCGATCGCTAAACATACCACCGATGGCGTGCTGAAGCTGAAAGTGAAAACTAATAGCACTTCCAGCGTGCTGGTAGGGCCGCTGTTCGGCTCCTCCGGCCCGGGTCCGGTAACCGTCGGCAACACCGCGGCGCCGGTAGCCGCGCCAGCCGCCGCCGCGGCGCCGGCCGCCAAAAGCGAACCGATGCTCAGCGATACCGAAACCTACTTCAACAATGGTATTAAGCAGGCGGTGAAACAAGGTGACATCGACAAAGCCCTGAAATTGATGAACGAAGCTGAGCGCCTCGGCTCGAAATCCGCTCGTTCCACCTTTATCAGCAGTGTAAAAGGCAAGGGGTAATCGTCTCCCCACAATGCTGATGTTTAGGCACAGCCTTTAGGTGCATCCTCCGGGATGCACCTTTTTTTGCACGCGCGGCAGCCTGTTGCATGGCTGTTGCGTGAATGATCGTATATTGACGTTTGCCCGCCACCAACCGCCTATTCTGCGATACAATGCTTTCACGTTATGTACCGGAGAATCAGGCATGTCCCATCCTGCGCTTACGCGACTGCGTGCGCTGCGCTATTTTGCCGTTATGCCATCCCTGCCGCCGCCGCTAAGTGACTGGCTGCTGCTGGAGGACTCAATGACCCAGCGCTTTGAACAACAAGGAAAGCAGGTCACCGTGACCCTGGTTAACGAAGGGTATATCGGCCGTGACACGCTGACTGACGAAGCGGCGCTGCTGCCCGACGAGCCGCGCTACTGGCTGCGGGAGATTATACTCAATGCCGATGGCGAGCCCTGGCTGGCCGGGCGCACGGTGGCGCCGGAGTCGACGCTGTGTGGTCCGGAGTTGGCGCTACAGCAGCTCGGGCAAACTCCGCTGGGCCGATACCTGTTTACGTCGTCGACATTAACCCGCGATTTTATTGAAATTGGTCGCGATGCAGCGCTGTGGGGGCGTCGTTCCCGCCTGCGGCTGAGCGGCAAACCCCTGCTGCTGACCGAGCTTTTTTTGCCTGCGTCGCCGTTGTACTAAGAGGAAGAAAAAATGGAGTGGAGTCTGTCGCAGAATAAGCTGTTGGCGTTTCATCGCCTGATGCGCACTGACAAACCGATCGGCGCTTTGCTGCTGCTGTGGCCGACGCTGTGGGCGCTATGGGTGGCCTCGCCGGGCGTCCCGCCGCTGTGGATCCTGGCGGTATTCGTCGCCGGCGTCTGGCTGATGCGCGCCGCCGGCTGCGTGGTGAATGACTATGCCGACCGAAAATTTGATGGTCACGTAAAGCGTACCGCCCGCCGTCCGCTGCCGAGCGGCGATGTCACCGAGAAAGAGGCGCGAACGCTGTTTATCGTGCTGGTGCTGCTCTCTTTCCTGTTGGTGCTCACCCTCAACACCATGACCATTCTGCTGTCGGTGGCGGCGCTGGCACTGGCGTGGGTCTATCCGTTTATGAAGCGCTACACTCATCTGCCGCAGGTGGTGCTGGGCGCGGCCTTTGGCTGGTCGATCCCGATGGCCTTCTCGGCCGTCAGCGAATCGCTGCCGCTGAGCTGCTGGCTGATGTTCCTCGCCAATATTCTGTGGGCGGTGGCCTACGATACCCAGTATGCGATGGTGGATCGCGATGACGACGTTAAGATCGGCATCAAGTCGACGGCGATCCTGTTTGGCGAAAACGATCGTCTGATTATCGGTATCCTGCAGGTGGCCGTACTGGTGCTGATGGGCGCGGTGGGTTGGCTGAATGGGCTGGGCTGGGAATATTACTGGTCGCTGTTCGTGGCGGCGGGTCTGTTTGGCTGGCAGCAGAAGCTTATCTTCAATCGCGACCGCGATAACTGCTTCAAAGCGTTTATGAACAATAACTACGTCGGGCTGGTGCTGTTCCTCGGCCTGGCGATGAGCTATCTGTAACCTCCTGTCCGCTGCCCCCCGGCATTCCGGGGGGCAGCAAACGCCGCGTTACGCGTCGTCCTGCGTGACGCTCTCAATGGTCAGTCGGACATCCGACGTAATCAAATCCGCCAGCATCCGATAAACCTTCAGGGTCTCTTCCGGCTCGGCGTCGCCGGTGTCGCTGATATAGCCTTCATCGCGCAGGGTCAACACCAGGGTGCTGAACACCGCTTTGTCGAAGAACTCCGGCGCATTGATGCCGTGTAGCACCGACAGACGCTGGGCCACGGTGCGACTCTCTTTTTCCAGCGAGCTGCGGTTGATCGCCGGGTTAGCGCTCAGCAGCCAGAAGGTGATGGCATAGCGCTGCAGCGTCTCGCGGGCGCCAGCGGCCAGCAGCTGCAGGGAGCGAGAGTGCGACGGGTTGAGGCTCATGACATCGCCATCGACGACGATCAGCTCCTGACGCAGCATCTCGGCAATCAGCGCATCCACCACTCCGGCCAGCTCCGCTTTTTCCCAGCGCAGGAACAGCTCGGCCTTGAGGAACGGATAGAGTGTTTCCACATGACGCAGCACTTCGGCGCGGCTGAGATGACGATGCTGAGTCACCAGAGCGGCTAACAGCGACGGCATCACCAGCATATGGGCGATATTGTTGCGATAGTAGGTCATCAGCACCGCCTGCTCGCGCGGCAGGATGATGATGTCGCCAATGGTGTCCTTCTCCACTTCGAACTTGTTCATCTGCAGTGCATGATCGATGAGCTCGCTGGCCGAAGCGGATGGGGCGGTCGCATCCGGAGAATAGGGCACATTGCGCAGCAGCGCGAGGTAGCACTCTAACTGCTGGGTGAGCTGCTCACGGGTCAGCGAACGCTGGCGGGAGGCCAGTAGCGCCGTACAGCACAGGTTCATGGCGTTGGCCGCGCCAGCGTTATTGATGCGCACCATCAGGTCAGCGGCGATGCTATTCACCGTCGGCGTCAGCCAGGAGGGGCGAACCGCTTCGATCGGATCGATCGCTTCCCGCCAATCCGGCACATGCTGGTTAAGATAGGTCATCAGCGGCAGCGGTTCGCCGAAGTTAACGTAACCCTGGCCCAGGTTGCGCAGCTTGCTTAAACCGCGCACCATCTGTGGCAGACTCTCTTTCTCTTTAGTGGCGCCGCGCAGCTCTTTGGCGTAGGTTCCTACCTCCATCACGTGCTCATAGCCGATGTAAATCGGCACCAGGGTGATCGGTCGGGTTCCGCCGCGCAGCATCGCCTGGATGGTCATCGACAGCGTACCGGTCTTCGGATCGAGCAGGCGGCCGGTACGGGAGCGGCCGCCTTCGACGAAATACTCCACGGAATAGCCGCGGCTGAACAGTTCGCCAAGGTATTCGCGGAACACGGTGGAATAGAGCTTGTTGCCCTTAAAGGTGCGGCGAATAAAGAAGGCGCCGAGGCGGCGGAAGATCGGCCCGGCCGGCCAGAAGTTGAGGTTGATGCCCGCCGCGATATGCGGAGGGACCAGCCCCTGATGGTACAGGACGTAGGAGAGCAGCAGATAGTCCATGTGGCTGCGGTGGCAGGGGACATAGACAATTTCATGGCCGTCGTGCGCCAGCTGGCGTACGCGCTCGGCGTTATGCACGTTGATGCCCTGGTACAGGCGGTTCCAGGTGAAGCCGAGAATGCGGTCGGTCAGGCGGATCATCTCGTATGAGAAGTTCGCCGCAATCTCTTCCATCAGCGCGATAGCGTTCTGCTGTGCCTTCTCGTGCGAAATTTTCTTGCTGCGCGCTTCGTCTTCCACCGCGCGGGCAATCGCTTTCGAGGCCAGCAGTTTATTAAACAGATCCTGGCGGGCCGGCAGACGCGGGCCGACGGCGGCCAGCCGCTGGCGGGCAAAATGCATGCGAGCGACGCGAGCCAGCTTCTGGGCGATGATCTTATCGGTACCGTGCTCATCCGCCATGCGGCGCAGCGAAACGGACGGCGAGAAGCGCACGAAGCTGTCGCGGCCGAGCCAGGAGACGGCGAAAAATTTCTGAATGCCGTTCAGCATCCGCAGCGGCGGATTGACTTCTCCTTTCTCGCGACCCGGCGAACGGCCGAACATGACCGAAACCGGCACCATTTGCACATCGAGGTCCGGATGGTTGCGGTGCAGATCGAGGTAATCGTGGAACAGCTTGATGGACTCTTCTTTTGGCGTGTAATAAGTAAATACGCGCGGCCCACCGTGGATGAATACGTAACGCGGCAGCAGGGCGCCGTCGATTTCCAGCGGTTCAAGCGGGTCAGGTAAATCATGCGCCAGGCATTGGGCGCGCAGCGTCAGCAGGTCCGCCTTCGAATTATAGGGCAGGACGTACATGACCGGACGCGAGGTATCGAGTCCTAATTCCTGGGCAGGCTCTGCCGGAATAGACTTGCTTTTTACCAGCACCTGTAATGGTAAATTCAGTAATTTATAGTAAATTCGTTGCCAGCCGGACATAAACGATGTGAAGCCTCTGGTTAATCATGCAAATGCGCGGCAAGAATAACAGAAAGTGGGCAAAATTTCCGTTACCACGCGGCAAACGCGCACACTCATCGACGTCATTTACGTAAAAAGGTTTTGTGATGGCCAATAATACCACCGGGTTAACCCGGATCATTAAGGCGGCAGGTTACTCCTGGAAAGGATTTCGCGCGGCGTGGATCAACGAGGCTGCGTTTCGTCAGGAAGGCGTCGCCGCTATCGTGGCCGTCGCGGTAGCCTGCTGGCTGGACGTCGACGCCATCACCCGCGTATTGCTGATTGGCTCGGTCCTGCTAGTGATGATAGTCGAAATTCTCAACAGCGCGATTGAAGCGGTTGTGGACCGTATCGGCTCGGATTTTCACGAGCTTTCAGGGCGCGCCAAAGATATGGGGTCGGCGGCGGTTCTGCTGGCGATTATCATCGCGCTGATCACCTGGGGAACGCTGCTGTGGAGCCATTATCACTAACGTTCTTCGCTAACCCTCGCAAAATATGAACAATCCGCCGATTTTTGTGTGCCATGTGGTTCCAAAATCACCGTTAGCTGTATATACTCACAGCATAACTGTATATACACCCAGGGGGCGGAATGAAAGCGTTAACGACCAGGCAGCAAGAGGTGTTTGATCTCATTAGGGATCATATCAGCCAGACGGGCATGCCGCCGACGCGTGCGGAAATTGCTCAGCGCTTGGGGTTCCGTTCCCCAAACGCGGCGGAAGAACACCTGAAAGCGCTGGCGCGTAAAGGCGCGATCGAGATCGTCTCCGGCGCTTCTCGCGGTATTCGCCTGCTGACGGAAGAAGAGCAAGGCCTGCCGCTGATCGGCCGCGTCGCCGCCGGTGAGCCGCTGCTGGCGCAGCAGCATATTGAAGGCCACTATCAGGTCGACCCGTCGATGTTTAAGCCCAACGCCGATTTCCTGCTGCGCGTCAGTGGGATGTCGATGAAAGACATCGGTATTCTGGATGGCGATTTGCTGGCGGTCCACAAAACCCAGGATGTGCGTAACGGCCAGGTGGTTGTCGCGCGTATCGATGAAGAAGTGACGGTGAAGCGTCTGAAAAAGCAGGGCAATGTCGTTGAACTGTTGCCGGAAAACAGCGAGTTTTCCCCGATCGTCGTCGATCTGCGCCAGCAGAGTTTTACCATTGAGGGTCTGGCCGTTGGCGTGATCCGTAATGGAGAATGGCTGTAGCGCCTGCCTCTGCGCAGCGTCATCTGTTGCGTGACGCTGCGACGTTTTTCCTCAATCAGGTCCTCAAACATGCTGCTCAACGCTGCCGATAAAGCGCTGTGGCGTCTTGCCCTCCCTATGATTTTCTCCAACATCACCGTCCCGCTGCTGGGGCTGGTGGATACGGCGGTGATCGGCCACCTGGACAGCCCGGTATACCTCGGCGGCGTAGCGGTCGGGGCGACGGCCACCAGTTTCCTCTTCATGCTGCTGCTGTTCCTGCGCATGAGCACCACCGGGCTCACCGCTCAGGCCTGGGGCGCCAAAGATCCGCAGCGCCTGGCGCGGGCGCTGGTGCAGCCGCTGGCCCTGGCGCTGGGCGCCGGGGTGCTGATTATCCTGCTTCGCCTGCCGCTAATTGACCTCGCTCTGCATATTGTCGGCGGCAGCGAGGCGGTGCTTGAGCAGGCGAGACGGTTTCTCGAAATTCGCTGGCTCAGCGCCCCCGCCTCGCTGGCCAACCTGGTGCTGCTCGGCTGGCTGCTGGGCGTCCAGTACGCCCGGGCGCCGGTTATTCTGCTGGTGGTGGGTAATCTGTTGAATATTGTGCTCGATCTGTGGCTGGTGATGGGCCTGCGGATGAACGTCCAGGGAGCGGCGCTGGCCACGGTCACCGCGGAGTACGCCACCCTCATTATTGGCCTGCTGATGGCGAAGCGGGTGCTGACGCTGCGCGGCGTGTCGCTGGCGATGCTGAAAAACGCCTGGCGCGGGGATCTGCGCCGTTTATTGGCGTTGAATCGGGACATCATGCTGCGCTCTCTGCTGCTGCAGCTGTGCTTTGGCGCGCTGACCGTATTCGGCGCCCGTCTGGGCAGCGAAATCGTGGCGGTTAACGCCGTACTGATGACCATGCTGACCTTTACCGCCTACGCGCTGGATGGCTTTGCCTATGCCGTGGAGGCTCACTCCGGCCAGGCCTACGGCGCGCGCGACGGTAGCCAGTTGCTGGAGGTGTGGCGGGCGGCCTGCCGGCAGTCCGGCATGGTGGCGCTGGCGTTTGCCCTGATTTACAGCCTGGCGGGGCAGTACATTATCGCGTTGTTAACCTCACTGCCTTCCCTGCAGCAACTGGCCGATCGCTATCTGATCTGGCAGACGATCCTGCCGGTGGTCGGCGTCTGGTGCTATCTGCTGGACGGCATGTTTATCGGCGCGACGCGCGGCGCTGAGATGAGGAACAGTATGGCGGTCGCCGCGGCTGGGTTTGCCGTGACGCTGCTTACGCTACCGGTGCTTGGCAACCATGGTCTGTGGCTGGCGCTGGCGGTGTTCCTCGCCCTGCGCGGCCTGTCGCTGGCGCTGATCTGGCGTCGTCACTGGCGACGCGGCACATGGTTTAGTTAGTCATCTCCCGTCATTGCCGCTAGCCGTGACCTTCCCCGGTCGCGCTACGCTTACAGGGCGATTCAATAGCCCGGCTCAGCGTGGCGCAAGCCGGGAACATCCTCTTCGCGTTATCCCGCGGTGCGATGGTTAAAAATTCCGAATAACGAATCGACGCCAGCATTCTCATCTATAGTTAATACCATGTCCGGCACAAAACGGGCTGTAAACCCACCGAATGATGAGGACGTTATTATGAATAAAGACGAAATCGGCGGTAACTGGAAACAGTTTAAAGGTAAAGCCAAGGAACAGTGGGGCAAACTTACCGATGATGATATGACCGTAATCGAAGGGAAGCGCGACCAGCTGGTCGGCAAAATTCAGGAGCGTTACGGCTATGAGAAAGATCAGGCTGAGAAAGAAGTCTCAGACTGGGAGCATAAGAACGACTATCGCTGGTAGCGTTCCTTGATCCGAAGAATGAAGCATTTGTGTTAGTGCCTGTCTGAATGGCGCAGGGACGCGCCGTTAACCCTTTTTCCCGCTGCGGCAGCCGCTCAGCGGGCTTTCTTTTTGAGCTGAATAGTATGATCGTGCTGGCAGTGTCCCGGGGTGCTGCAGGCTTCGACTTCCACGCAGCCCGCGCAAAGCCCGTGAGCTTCTATCACATTGTGGCGCAGGGCAAACCCCATGCGGGCCGCCAGCGTATGCATGATATCTTCCACCCCTTCCGCCGCTTCTTCTTTTACCACGCCGCAGCGGTCGCAGATAAACATGGCCGAGCTATGGGTCGGCTGGTCGAACAGATGGCACAGCACATAGCTATTGGTTGACTCTACCTTATGGACAAAACCCTGCTCGAGTAAAAACTCCAGCGCACGGTAAACCGTCGGCGGCTTCGCCTGCGGCTCTTTTTCACGTAGCAAGTCCAGCAGATCGTAGGCGCTGATTGCCCCTTGCTGCAGGCTCATCAGGCGCAACACTTCCAGACGCTGTGGAGTCAGGCGTACGCCGCGCTGTGCGCAAAGCTTTTCAGCATGCGCTAACATCTCTTGCGAAGGGGTCTTATCCATGAGCATCCTCGGGTTGCGTGAATTTGAATCTGTTACTTTATCACGTTCCTCAGAAAACACCGAGAGCCGGCAGGTGATACGGGTCATACTTCAGGTTGTCGGCACCGACGCCCGTCCCGAGCGCTGGCCGCTTATTCTCGAGCAGACTACGCCTTAGCCGCTCGCTAAAACCACCATGTCCGATTTAATCACAACACGCCCGACCCTGGGTATGCTATATCTGAAGTGTCTCATTTTCGGGAGAAAACGATGAAACGACCTGATTGCATTCGCCACTGGCGCGAACTGGAAGGGCCCGACGATGCTACTTATCCCGACAGCCCGGAGCGTTTTTCAATCGGCGCGCCGCTGGGGCGAGGTTTACGTCTCAACCGGCTGGGGATCCACCACGAGCGGCTGCCGCCCGGGCGGCGCACCTCTTATCCACACGCGGAGAGCGATGAGGAAGAGTTCATCTACGTGCTGGAGGGCTATCCGGAAGTGTGGATAAACGGCTATCTCTGGAAGCTGGAGCCCGGCGACAGCGTGGGTTTTCCCGCTGGTACCGGCATCTGCCACACCTTTCTCAATAACACCGAGCAGGAAGTTCGTCTGCTGGTGGTGGGCGAGGCCAACAAGAAGTACAACCGCATTTATTACCCGCTCAATCCCGGCTATGCCGCGACGCGCCAGGATCGTTGGGTTGACCATCCGCCGCAGTTCTTCGGTCCACACGACGGCAAGCCGCGGAAAAAGTAATCATTTCAGGTGAGGGGCGAAGCGCGGCGCACTATGCGCCTGTGGTGTATCTTTATGCTATAGTAGCGCCCCTTTTTACCCGGATGCTTATTTATTCGCCATGATGCCTGAATCAACGTCACCTGTTTTCCCTGCTCACCGCTTCTCCATCGCGCCGATGCTCGACTGGACCGACCGACACTGCCGCTACTTCCTGCGGCTGCTGTCGCGGCATACGCTTCTGTATACCGAAATGGTGACCACCGGGGCGATTATTCACGGCAAAGGGGACTATCTGGCCTATAGCGAAGAAGAGCACCCGGTTGCTCTGCAGCTCGGCGGCAGCGATCCCCAGGCCCTGGCGCAGTGCGCGAAGCTGGCCGAGGCGCGCGGCTATGATGAGATCAACCTCAACGTCGGCTGCCCCTCCGACCGCGTGCAGAACGGGATGTTTGGCGCTTGCCTGATGGGCAATGCGCCACTGGTGGCCGACTGCATCAAGGCGATGCGCGATGTGGTGTCGATTCCGGTCACGGTGAAAACCCGTATCGGCATTGACGACCAGGATAGCTATGAGTTTCTGTGCGACTTCATTGGGACGGTCTCCGGCAAGGGCGAGTGTGAGATGTTTATTATTCACGCCCGCAAAGCCTGGCTCTCCGGCCTGAGTCCAAAAGAGAACCGCGAGATCCCGCCGCTGGATTACCCCCGCGTCTGGCAGCTGAAGCGCGATTTCCCCCACCTTACGATGGCGATCAACGGCGGCATCAAATCGCTGGACGAAGCCAGAGTACAGCTTGAGCATATGGATGGGGTGATGGTCGGGCGTGAGGCCTATCAGAACCCGGGCATTCTGGCCTCGGTCGACCGCGAAATTTTCGGCGTCGCCGGCGCGGATGCCGATCCGGTAGCGGTGGTGCGAGCCATGTACCCCTATATTGAGCGCGAGCTCAGCAAGGGCACCTATCTGGGCCATATTACCCGCCATATGCTGGGGCTGTTTCAGGGGATCCCCGGCGCTCGCCAGTGGCGTCGCTACCTGAGCGAAAATGCGCATAAAGCCGGCGCCGATATTGCAGTGCTGGAGCATGCCCTGAAGCTGGTGGCCGATAAACGTTAATTTCTGACCAAAACCAGGTGAAATTGACCACGCCTCGCGCACCGTCGCGGGGCGTTTTTTTTTAAAGTCAAAAGCTTATGGTTGGCATGCTTTTTGTAATACCTGCAGAGTGAAGTATTCATTCTTTGGGGAGAGAACCATGCTGGAACTGCTATTTGTCATTGGATTTTTTGTCATGCTGCTGGTCACCGGCGTATCGCTGCTGGGGATTATCGCGGCAATCGTGGTGGCGACGGCGCTGATGTTCGTCGGCGGGTTGTTCGCCTTGATGATCAAATTACTGCCGTGGCTGCTGCTGGCGGTGGCGATGGTGTGGATTATTCGGGCGCTGAAATCCCCGAACGGAAACGCTTTTCGCGACAATAACCGTTGGCGTTACTAAGGTATTGAGGGGTGCGTCACAACCTGAACAATTTTGCAGACAACCGCGTAGGCATTGCTGCGCAAATCTGTCACTATTAGCGCGTTAACGAATTCATCGCGCTGTACCCTACATACAGCCGAACTAAAAAAAAGTAAGGGCTTCCCAGGTGGAAGCCCTAAACTTTTGCCCCTTCTGCCAACTTATGGCAGCAGCAAACTCGAACCCTGCGTCACCCGGCTCTCCAGAACTTCATGCGCCCGCCGCGCTTCGCTCAGCGGATAGATCTGACTTTCAGCCACGTCCACTTTAATCACCCCGCTGGCGATCAGCGAAAACAATTCACTGCAGGCTTCCTCCAGCTCTTCCCGGTTGGTGATATAGCCCTGCAGCGATGGGCGAGTGACGTACAGGGAGCCTTTTTGATTCAGGATCCCCAGATTAACGCCGGTCACCGGACCGGAGGAGTTACCAAAGCTGACCATCAGGCCGCGGCGCTGCAGGCAGTCCAGAGAGGCCTCCCAGGTATCTTTCCCCACCGAGTCGTAGACGACGGCCACTTTCTTACCGTCGGTGAGCGCCTTGAGCCGCTCCACGATAGACTCCTCGCGATAGTTAATCACCTGCCAGGCGCCCGCCTCTTTGGCGCGCTGCGCTTTCTGCGCGCTGCCGACGGTACCGATAAGTTTCGCCCCCAGCGCTTTCGCCCACTGACAGGCTATCAGCCCCACGCCGCCAGCGGCCGCGTGAAACAGGAACATCTCATCAGGCTTAATTTCATAGGTTTTGCGCAGCAGATACCAGACCGTTAATCCTTTGAGGAACGACGCGGCGGCCTGTTCGAAAGAGATAGCGTCCGGCAGGACCGCCGCTTTGTCGGCTAGCACATTGTGTACCGTGCTGTAGGCGCCGAGCGCCGACTGGGCGTACACCACCCGATCGCCTACCTTAATATGCGTGACCCCATGGCCAACTTTACTGACGATGCCGGCCGCCTCGGTGCCCAGGCCGCTCGGCAGCGACGGCGGCGGATAGAGGCCGCTGCGAACATAGGTGTCGATATAGTTGATGCCGATGGCTTTGTTTTCGACCTGAATCTCATGTTCTGCGGGATCGCGTGGCGTGAACTCAACCGCCTGAAGCACCTCCGGTCCCCCGTGTTTCGAAAATTCGATGCGTGTTGCCATGTTCGCTCCTGTGTTGTTCCGAGATTATTCAGTAAGCTTAACAGCCTGCGCCGGCGGCGACGGATTTTCTTACCCGCCTCAGGCCTGCCACGCTTAATGGGTTCTTTAGCGGCAATGGCTTTCTCGCTATACTGTCACGCTCTTTTCCGGATCGGTGAAATGTTAGGCTATGGCAGGAAATAAACCCTTCAACAAACCACAGACAGAAACCCGCGAACGCGATCCGCAGCTCGCCGGGCTGAAAGTCCCGCCGCACTCGATTGAAGCGGAGCAGTCGGTGTTGGGCGGTTTAATGCTGGATAACGAGCGCTGGGACGACGTCGCCGAACGCGTCGTTGCCGACGACTTTTATACCCGTCCGCACCGTCATATTTTTACCGAGATGGCGCGCCTGCAAGAGTCCGGCAGTCCGATTGACCTGATTACCCTCGCCGAGTCGCTGGAGCGTCAAGGGCAACTGGACAGCGTGGGCGGCTTCGCCTATCTGGCCGAACTGTCCAAAAACACGCCCAGCGCGGCTAACATCAGCGCCTATGCCGACATCGTGCGCGAACGCGCGGTGGTGCGCGAAATGATTTCGGTGGCCAACGAGATCGCCGAAGCCGGCTTCGACCCGCAGGGGCGAACCAGCGAAGATCTGCTCGACCTCGCCGAATCCCGGGTTTTCAAAATCGCCGAAAGCCGGGCCAACAAAGACGAAGGGCCGAAGAACATCGCCGATGTCCTCGATGCCACCGTCGCCCGTATCGAACAGCTGTTCCAGCAGCCCCATGACGGCGTCACCGGGGTCAATACCGGCTACGACGACCTCAACAAAAAGACCGCCGGCCTGCAGCCGTCGGATCTGATTATCGTCGCCGCCCGTCCATCGATGGGTAAAACGACCTTCGCGATGAACCTCGTGGAAAACGCGGCGATGCTGCAGGACAAACCGGTATTAATCTTCAGTCTCGAGATGCCCTCGGAACAGATCATGATGCGTTCTCTGGCCTCGCTGTCGCGCGTCGATCAGACCCGCATTCGTACCGGTCAACTGGACGACGAAGACTGGGCGCGGATCTCCGGCACCATGGGCATCCTGCTGGAAAAGCGCAATATCTATATCGATGACTCCTCCGGCCTGACGCCGACGGAGGTGCGCTCCCGCGCGCGGCGTATCGCCCGCGAGCACGGCGGCATCGGACTGATTATGATCGACTACCTGCAGCTGATGCGCGTGCCGTCGCTCTCCGACAACCGTACCCTTGAGATTGCCGAAATCTCCCGCTCGCTGAAGGCGCTGGCGAAAGAGCTGCAGGTGCCGGTGGTGGCGCTGTCGCAGCTTAACCGCTCGCTGGAGCAGCGCGCCGATAAGCGCCCGGTCAACTCCGACCTGCGTGAGTCCGGCTCTATCGAACAGGATGCCGACTTAATCATGTTCATTTACCGTGATGAGGTCTATCACGAGAACAGCGATCTTAAAGGCATCGCGGAAATTATCATTGGTAAACAACGTAACGGCCCGATCGGCACCGTGCGACTGACCTTTAACGGCCAGTGGTCGCGTTTCGATAATTATGCCGGTCCTCAGTATGATGATGAGTAATCCTTCCGCCTTCTTTTATTAAGGAATTCAAATGCAAGCGGCAACTGTAGTTATCAACCGCCGCGCTCTGCGACACAACCTGCAACGTCTGCGTGAACTGGCGCCCGCCAGCAAACTGGTTGCGGTAGTGAAAGCGAACGCCTACGGACACGGTCTTCTCGAGACCGCGCGAACGCTGACCGACGCCGACGCCTTTGGCGTCGCCCGCCTGGAAGAGGCGCTGCGCCTGCGAGCGGGGGGCATCGCCCAGCCGATCCTCCTGCTGGAAGGCTTTTTTGCTGCGGAAGACCTGGCGGTGATCGCCGCCCAGCGCCTGCATACGGCGGTGCATAGCCCCGAACAGCTGGCGGCGCTGGAGCAAGCCGATCTCCCCGAGCCGGTGACCGTGTGGATGAAGCTGGATACCGGCATGCATCGCTTAGGGGTGCGCCCGGAGGAAGCCGAGGCGTTTTATCAGCGTCTGAGCCAGTGTAAAAACGTCCGCCAGCCGGTGAACGTGGTGAGCCACTTCGCGCGCGCCGATGAGCCGACCTGCGGCGCCACCGAACGCCAGCTGGACATCTTCACCACCTTTACCGAAGGCAAACCGGGGCTGCGCTCTATCGCCGCCTCGGGCGGCATTCTGCTGTGGCCGCAATCGCATTACGACTGGGTGCGCCCCGGAATTATCCTGTATGGCGTGTCGCCGCTGGACGATCGCTCCACCGGGAAAGATTTCGGCTGCCAGCCGGTGATGACCCTGACGTCCAGCCTGATTGCGGTGCGCGAGCATAAAGCAGGGGAGCCCGTCGGCTACGGCGGCACCTGGATCAGCCAACGCGATACCCGTCTCGGCGTGGTGGCGATGGGCTATGGCGACGGTTATCCGCGTGCGGCACCGTCGGGCACGCCGGTGCTGGTCAATGGCCGGGAAGTGCCGATTGTCGGCCGGGTGGCGATGGATATGATCTGCGTTGACCTCGGACCGCAGGCCCAGGATAAGGCCGGCGATGCGGTAGTGCTGTGGGGAGAGGGGCTCCCGGTAGAGCGCATCGCCGAGATAACGAAAGTGAGTGCTTACGAACTTATTACGCGACTGACCTCCCGCGTCGCCATGAAATACTTCGACTAAGCCTCTGGCGTACCGGATAGCACAGAGGCTGATCCGGTACGCACCAGGCCTGCGGCGCTCAAAAAAGCGGTTTATACCGCTGCGCGGTCACTTTCCCCTCAACATCCTCTCGACCTGCCGTCATATCCGGTTTATTGTGTAAGAACCTGCCCCATGTAAACCTGGAGATACATCGCGTGTTTCAAAAAGTTGACGCCTACGCCGGCGACCCTATTCTTTCTCTGATGGAACGCTTCAAAGAAGACCCGCGAAGCGACAAAGTCAACCTGAGTATCGGGCTGTACTACAACGATGACGGCATTATCCCGCAGCTGCAGGCGGTGGCGGAAGCGGAAGCACGCCTGAACGCCGAGCCGCATGGCGCCTCGCTGTATCTGCCTATGGAAGGGTTGAGCGGCTACCGTCAGGCGATTGCGCCGCTGCTGTTTGGCGCAGAGCATACCGCGCTTAAGCAAAATCGCATTGCCTCTATTCAGACGGTCGGCGGTTCGGGCGCGCTGAAGGTCGGGGCCGACTTCCTCAAACGTTACTTTCCTGAGTCTCATGTCTGGGTCAGCGATCCGACCTGGGAAAACCACATCGCCATTTTTGAAGGGGCTGGCTTCGAAGTAAGTACTTACCCCTGGTTTGATAAAGCCACCAACGGCGTGCGCTTTGAGGACCTGCTGGCGACGCTGCAAACGCTGCCGGCCCGCGATATTGTGCTGCTGCACCCTTGCTGCCACAACCCGACCGGCGCCGACCTGACGCCAGCCCAGTGGGACCGCGTGGTTGAGGTATTGAAAGCGCGTCAGCTGATCCCCTTCCTCGACATCGCCTACCAAGGCTTTGGCGGGGGGCTGGAAGAGGATGCCTACGCTATTCGCGCCATCGCCAGCGCCGGGATGCCGATGCTGGTCAGCAACTCGTTCTCCAAAATTTTCTCGCTGTACGGGGAGCGCGTCGGCGGTCTGTCCGTGGTCTGTGAAGACAGCGAAACCGCGGGCCGCGTGCTGGGGCAGCTGAAGGCCACCGTGCGCCGCAACTACTCCAGCCCGCCGAGCTTTGGCGCGCAGGTGGTGGCGACGGTGCTGAACGATGCCGGGCTGAAAGCCACGTGGCAGGCGGAAGTGGACGCCATGCGCGCGCACATCCTGACCATGCGCCAGGCGCTGGTCGACGCGCTGCAGCAGGTTGCCCCGGGCAGCAAAGTGGATTACCTGCTCAAGCAGCGCGGGATGTTCAGCTATACCGGATTTAGCGCGGCGCAGGTGGATCGTCTGCGCGACGAGTTTGGCGTCTACCTGATTGCCAGCGGACGCATGTGCGTGGCGGGGTTAAACTCACGTAATGTTCAGCAGGTAGCGAAAGCTTTTGCCGCGGTAATGTAAGCCGCTCTCCAGCAGGTTGTCTCTGCCGGTCAACGGGCAGGGGCAACCCCCTCGGATGTGATCATCCTCTTTTTCTATGACATCTGCGCGAAAAAGGCTTTTCATCCATGCCGCCGGCGGGTAAGGTCGGGACGTTGATAAGCATGCACATTATTGAAAACAATAATGATTGATAGATTTAGGGATAAATATGCGCAAACTTACTCTCGCCCTTGCGGCGGCTTCTCTCCTGTTCACGCTGAACAGCGCCGTTGTGGCGCGCGCCTCCACGCCGCAGCCGCTGTGGGTCGGCACCAACGTGGCCCAGCTGGCCGAGCAGGCGCCGATCCACTGGGTTTCGGTGGCGCAAATTGAGAACAGCCTGCTGGGACGGCCGCCGATGGCCGTCGGCTTTGATATCGATGACACCGTCCTCTTCTCCAGTCCGGGTTTCTGGCGCGGGCAAAAAACCTTCTCTCCCGGCAGCGAGGATTACCTGAAAAACCCGCAGTTCTGGGAAAAAATGAACAATGGCTGGGATGAATTCAGCATGCCGAAAGAGGTGGCGCGCCAGCTGATTGCGATGCATGTGAAGCGCGGGGACAGCATCTGGTTCGTCACCGGCCGCAGCCAGACCAAAACCGAAACCGTTTCTAAAACCCTGCAGGATGATTTTCTCATCCCGGCCGCCAATATGAATCCGGTGATTTTCGCTGGCGATAAGCCTGGCCAAAACACCAAGACCCAGTGGCTGCAGGCGAAGCAGATAAAGGTTTTCTACGGCGATTCGGATAACGATATCACCGCCGCCCGCGAAGCGGGCGCCCGTGGCATCCGCGTGCTGCGGGCCGCCAACTCCTCCTATA
This sequence comes from Klebsiella sp. 28, assembly GCF_018223905.1. Taxonomy (NCBI): domain Bacteria; kingdom Pseudomonadati; phylum Pseudomonadota; class Gammaproteobacteria; order Enterobacterales; family Enterobacteriaceae; genus Klebsiella; species Klebsiella sp. 28. The sequence goes on along the minus strand of NZ_JAGRQY010000057.1, from coordinate 85,796 downwards.
AGCCGTTGCCGATGGCTGGCGCGCTGGGCGAGGAAGTAATCGTCAATTCCGAATACTGATGACCGCCTGAACGCGATAAACGGCAGCGACGGCGCTGCCGTTTTTTTATGCAAAATCAGGGGTGGAAGGTTTTACCTTTTCACGTATTGCTGCACACTTAGAAGGATTCATTCGCAAAAGGAGTCAATGATGTGGTATCAGCAAACCCTGACGCTTGGGCCAAAATCCCGCGGTTTTCATCTGGTCACTGACGAAATCCTTGGCCAGATCCGCGGGCTGTCCGGGGTGAAGGTTGGCCTGCTGCACCTCCTGCTCCAGCATACTTCCGCTTCCCTGACGCTCAACGAAAACTGCGATCCCACCGTCCGCTATGACATGGAGCAGTATTTTCTCAACGCCGTACCGGACAATGCGCCGTATGAACATGACTATGAAGGCCCTGACGATATGCCGTCGCACATCAAATCATCGATGCTTGGCGTGTCGCTAATGCTGCCGGTCGAGGACGGACGCGTCAGGCTGGGAACCTGGCAGGGCATCTGGCTGGGGGAGCATCGGATACACGGCGGTTCGCGGCGCATCGTTGCGACGCTCATGGGGGAATAAAAGATGACAATTTCGGAGTTATTACAGTACTGCATGGCGAAACCGGGAGCAGAGCAGAGCGTCCACAGCGACTGGAAAGCCACGCAGATTAAGGTCTCAGACGTGCTGTTTGCCATGGTGAAGGAGGTTGAGGACCAGCGGCCGGCGGTCGCGCTGAAGGCGAGTCCGGAGCTGGCTGAGCTGCTGCGTCAGCAGCATCGCGATGTCCGGCCCAGCCAGCATCTCAATAAAGCGCACTGGAGCACCGTCTATCTGGATGGCTCGCTGCCGGATTCGCAAATCTACTACCTGGTCGATGCGTCTTATCAGCAGGCGGTGAAAATGCTGCCGGAGCCGGTCCGGCAGCAGCTTACCCGCTAATTATTTCAGCATGGGCTTGAGGAAGCGCGCGGTGTGCGAGGCTTCGCACTCGGCGACGGTTTCCGGCGTACCGGAGACCAGGATTTCGCCGCCGCCGCTGCCGCCTTCCGGGCCGAGATCGACAATCCAGTCGGCAGTTTTAATCACATCGAGGTTGTGCTCAATCACCACGATGGTATTGCCCTGATCGCGCAGCTGGTGCAGCACTTCCAGCAACTGCTGGATATCGGCGAAGTGCAGACCGGTGGTCGGCTCATCGAGGATATACAGCGTCTGGCCGGTACCGCGCTTGGACAGCTCGCGCGCCAGCTTCACGCGCTGCGCCTCGCCGCCGGACAGGGTCGTCGCCGACTGGCCAAGGCGGATATAGGTCAGGCCGACGTCCATCAGGGTTTGCAGCTTACGCGCCAGTGCCGGCACGGCATCAAAGAATTCACGCGCCTCTTCAATGGTCATATCCAGCACTTCGTGGATGGTCTTACCCTTGTACTTAATCTCCAGCGTTTCGCGGTTATAGCGTTTGCCTTTGCACTGGTCGCACGGCACGTAGATATCCGGCAGGAAGTGCATCTCAACCTTAATGACGCCGTCACCCTGGCAGGCTTCGCAGCGCCCACCGCGAACGTTAAAGCTAAAGCGCCCCGGCGTATAGCCGCGTGAGCGAGACTCCGGTACGCCGGCGAACAGCTCGCGCACCGGGGTAAACACCCCGGTATAGGTTGCCGGGTTGGAGCGCGGCGTCCGGCCGATCGGGCTCTGGTCGATATCGATCACTTTATCGAAATGTTCCAGCCCCTGGATATCGCGATACGGCGCTGGTTCGGCGATGGTCGCGCCGTTGAGCTGGCGCTGGGCAATCGGGAACAGGGTATCGTTGATCAGCGTGGATTTACCCGAGCCGGAGACGCCGGTGATGCAGGTAAACAGGCCCACTGGCAGGGTGAGCGTTACATCCTTCAGGTTGTTGCCGCGCGCGCCGGTCAGTTTGAGGACTTTCTCCGGGTTGGCGGGCACGCGCTGTTTCGGCACTTCAATTTTGCGTTTACCGCTCATGAACTGGCCGGTCAGGGATTCCGGGACCGCCATAATGGCCTCCAGCGGCCCTTCCGCTACTACCTGGCCGCCGTGAACGCCAGCGCCGGGACCGATATCGATCACATGGTCGGCGGCGCGAATGGCGTCTTCGTCGTGCTCAACGACGATCACCGTGTTACCTAAATTACGCAGGTGGATCAGGGTGCCGAGCAGGCGTTCGTTATCGCGCTGGTGCAGGCCGATAGAGGGTTCATCCAGCACGTACATCACGCCAACCAGCCCGGCGCCAATCTGGCTTGCCAGACGGATACGCTGGGCTTCGCCGCCGGAGAGCGTTTCCGCCGAGCGGGAGAGCGTCAGGTAGTTGAGGCCGACGTTGACGAGGAATTTCAGACGATCGCCAATCTCTTTCAGCACTTTTTCGGCGATTTTCGCCCGCTGGCCGGAGAGCTTCAGATTGTTGAAGAAATCCATCGCATGGCCGATGCTCATATCGGAGATGGTCGGCAGCGGGGTGTTTTCCACAAACACGTGGCGCGCCTCGCGACGCAGACGCGTGCCGTCGCAGCTGGCGCACGGACGGTTGCTGATGAACTTCGCCAGCTCTTCGCGCACCGCGCTGGATTCCGTCTCTTTGTAACGGCGCTCCATGTTATGCAGCACGCCTTCGAACGGATGGCGGCGCACCGAGGTATCCCCGCGGTCGTTCATGTATTTGAATTCAATACTTTCTTTACCTGAACCGTACAGCACCACTTTCTGCACGTTGGCGCTGAGGGTGCCCCATGGCGCTTCGACGTCGAATTTATAGTGCTCCGCCAGCGACTTCAGCATCTGGAAGTAGTAGAAGTTACGCCGATCCCAGCCGCGGATGGCGCCGCCCGCCAGCGACAGCTCGGGATTTTGCACCACGCGATCGGGATCGAAATATTGCTGCACGCCGAGGCCGTCGCAGGTCGGGCAGGCGCCCGCCGGGTTGTTAAAGGAGAACAGACGCGGCTCCAGCTCGCGCATGCTGTAGCCGCAGATCGGGCAGGCGAAGTTGGCGGAAAACAGCAGTTCTTCCGCTTTCTCATCATCCATATTAGCCACAATGGCGGTCCCGCCGGAGAGCTCCAGCGCGGTTTCAAACGACTCGGCCAGGCGCTGCGCCAGATCGTCGCGCACCTTGAAGCGGTCGATGACTACCTCAATGGTGTGCTTCTTCTGCAGCTCCAGCTTCGGCGGATCCGACAGATCGCAGACCTCGCCGTCGATCCGCGCGCGGATGTAGCCCTGACTGGCGAGGTTTTCCAGGGTTTTAGTGTGCTCGCCTTTGCGCTCTTTAATAATGGGCGCCAGCAGCATCAGGCGCAGGCCTTCCGGCTGGGCGAGGACATTATCGACCATCTGACTGACGGTTTGCGCCGCCAGCGGCACGTCGTGATCCGGACAGCGCGGTTCGCCGACGCGGGCGTACAGCAGACGCAGATAGTCGTGAATTTCGGTAATAGTACCCACCGTCGAGCGGGGGTTGTGAGAGGTTGATTTCTGTTCGATGGAAATCGCCGGCGACAGCCCTTCGATATGGTCGACGTCCGGCTTCTCCATCAGCGACAGGAACTGTCGCGCATAGGCGGAGAGCGATTCGACGTAGCGACGCTGGCCTTCGGCATACAGGGTGTCGAAAGCGAGTGAAGATTTGCCAGACCCGGAAAGCCCGGTGACGACAATGAGTTTGTCGCGCGGGATAACGAGGTTGATGTTTTTGAGATTATGGGTGCGGGCGCCCCGAACTTCGATCTTATCCATTCACCTTTCCCGGTAGGTAGATACACGGATTGCCTGGTTTGCTTGAAGGACAAACGGCAGAAACGGCTAATTATGACACAATTTAACCTGAATGAATATACAGTATCGGAATGCAAATTCGGGTCGAGTGTGCAACAATGCCGTAGCCGGGTACTATCTCTGGAATCAGCCTCGCAGCTATTAAAATGCTACGTGGAAATGGTACACTCGCGCGTTTACACTATTAAGAAACGTATTCAGGAGACACGAACATGGCCAGCAGAGGCGTAAACAAGGTGATTCTCGTCGGTAATCTGGGGCAGGACCCGGAAGTACGCTACATGCCAAGTGGCGGCGCTGTCGCCAACTTCACGCTGGCAACTTCCGAATCCTGGCGTGACAAGCAGACCGGCGAAATGAAAGAGCAGACCGAGTGGCACCGCGTTGTGCTGTTCGGCAAACTGGCGGAAGTCGCTGGTGAGTATCTGCGTAAAGGCTCTCAGGTGTACATTGAAGGCCAGCTGCGTACCCGCAAGTGGACCGATCAATCCGGTCAGGACAAATACACCACCGAAGTGGTGGTGAACGTGGGCGGCACCATGCAGATGCTGGGCGGCCGTCAGGGCGGCGGCGCACCGGCAGGCGGCGGCCAGCAGCAGGGCGGTTGGGGTCAGCCGCAGCAGCCGCAGGGAGGCAACCAGTTCAGCGGCGGCGCGCAGTCCCGTCCGCAGCAGCAGGCCCCGGCAGCGCCTTCCAACGAACCGCCGATGGACTTCGACGACGACATCCCGTTCTAAGGCTTGCCTTAGGCGCACTGTCTACGCAGTCGAAAACAGAAAGCCCCGGTTTCGCCGGGGCTTTTTCTTTGTTATTCCTGCTCCGTCATTTCAGGATGAGATTTGACCAGCGGTGACGGGCGATTCAGATGACGGGCACCTGAGCGGTGGCGGCTGTCGCCATGCTGGGCTGCGGTTTGACTGGCTGCGCCACCGGCTCCTGCCGCGGTACGGCCGTCGCTTTCTGTTTGCGGGCCATGTCATCGACGATCAGCCGATAGGCGATGTAATACTTATAGATATTGCTGACGTAGGTTACCGTCTCGGCGCCAATTTTTTCTGCCGCCATATTTTCGACGTTACCGAACCAGACGTTCGGGTCAAATCCTCGCTGTTTAGTCATGGTGCGCAGGCGGGCGATACGCGCCGGACCCGCGTTATAGGAGGCAAAGGTAAACAGCGCTTTATCGAGCCGGGTCATGGGCTCATCGGCATAGTACCGATCCATCATCCAGCGCATGTATTTCACGCCGGCATGGATATTGGGATCCAGCTGTTTAATATCGCCCACCTTCAGCTCTTTTCCAGTGCTGGGCATCACCTGCATAACGCCGATGGCGCCGACGTGGCTCCGTACCGACTGATTCAGCCGCGACTCCTGGTATCCCTGGGCCGCCATCAGCAGCCAGTCGACGTCGTAACGATCGCCGTACTTGCGGAAGACATCTACCATCGCGAGGAATTTGCGTCGTTCCTTACTCGCCGCGGCATTTTTGACATATTTAGCATTTTTCAGGTAACGCAGCAGGAGAGTATTGCCCAGCGTGGTGCCCTGACGATTCTTTTTGACGAAGTTGTTCAGTACCGCCAGCAGCTGCGGGCTGTCTTTGCGTACCGCCCAGGCAATGTCGCCGCCGTCGCGCAGCACCACATTGTCATGGACCTGAATTTTTGGAAACACCTGTTTCCAGAACAACGCTTTATGCTGATCGACGACGATCAGCGGAATCAGCCCGGCGTTGAGCATTTCCAGCAGATCTTCATCCTCCAGCGCTTCCGGCGCCGCCTCCAGTATCACCGGTGGGCGCGACTCACCGGCAAATCGGGCGTTCAGCGCTTGCAGGCTGTCGTAATAGCTGGAGGAGCGGCGAACAAAGACGGTTTGACCAGAGAGTTGCTCCAGGCTGTCGACCTTCGGTGAAGCCGGGCCGGAGATCAGTAATTCTTTCACGTTGCTGTAGAGCGGCTGGGCGAAATCGACCTGTGCTTCCCGCGAGGGCGTGATAGTCAGATTGGCAGCCGCAATATCGCCTTTACCTTCATTAAGCGCGATAAAGAGATTGTCCCGACTGACCGGCACAAAAACGATATGCAGCTTCAGGTGGCGCTGTTTGAGCTTTTTATCCTTCGCTAGCTGTTTATTCAGCTCGTTTTCCAGCGCGATAAAAATGTCGTGCGTCGCCCCGCGCTGGGTGCCTTTATCAATAAAAAAGAAGGTCTTGCTGTAGGTGGTTAATACCCGAATGGTACGACGGTCGATCATGTCAGGCAAATCGCCTCTCCATGGCCGTAGCATATCGTCGATATGAATCGATAGCGTGTTGTCTTCGGCTGCTGCCGGCGGCGCTTTTTCCGCCTCTACTGCCGGCAGCAGAGGAGCGAATAACAGTGTCGCGAGGCAGGTGAGCCAGGCGATAAACAGACGTGATAGCGAGTAGGCGTTCATGGAGGAATACTCCGCAGGGGATGTGATTATTTTAGCAGAACGGCCGCCGTTAGCTGGGAACGACAAGGGCGTAAAAAACATAACAATGCCGACAAATAGTTTTCTCCCATTTTATCGCTTACTATTAATGTGTTTTTATCTTTAATTTAACTATGGAGATAATATGGCGAAAATGTGTGTTTTTAATGATAAATAGAAAATAATGATGATGTTTTTATTTTATTTCTCCCCATCTGTTTTGTTGTAACCTTTTGATTGTTAGTATTTATTTTATTTTTCTCCGATATTGATTATTATCATCTTGATAATGAATCTCATTTTTATTACCGTAACACGGCACATTACTCTAATGACACGCTGTCTGGATTACGCTATCAAAGAATAGCGCGCAGCGCTTTTTCTCTAATGATGAAACAGGGCACTTAATTTTATTATGCCTCACGCTTTTTTTTATTCCCATTAATGCCGGGAAGGCGCTGACCTGCGCCAAAATCTGGCGACGCGCTGAGGCAAGTATTTTATCCCATTGTTTTTTCAATTGGGGAAGGCGTTATGCCCGACAGCAACAGAAAACAGGGCATATTCTATGAAATACACGTCTCACTTCCCGCTGGGGATCGTCATTCCTCTGCTCGCCTGTAGCGTGCCGTTGCAGGCGGCAGAGAACATGACCGAACAATCGACGCCTGACGAGAGCGCCGCCACTGCCGAAAATCACGAGGAGACGATGGTCATAACCGCCGCCAGGCAGAACCTGCAGGCGCCGGGCGTGTCGACCATCACCGCAGAAGAGATCCGCAAACATCCCCCCGCCCGCGATGTGTCGGAGTTAATTCGTACGCAGCCCGGGGTAAACCTGACCGGCAACTCTACCAGCGGGCAGCGCGGCAACAACCGGCAAATTGATATCCGTGGCATGGGGCCCGAGAATACGCTGGTGCTGGTCGATGGTAAACCGGTGACCAGCCGTAACTCGGTGCGGTATGGCTGGCGCGGCGATCGTGACTCCCGCGGCGATACCAGTTGGGTGCCAGCGGAGATGATCGATCATATCGATGTGATCCGCGGCCCGGCGGCGGCGCGCTATGGTAATGGCGCGATGGGCGGGGTCGTCAACATCGTGACCAAACCGACCACGCGAGAATGGCACGGTTCGTGGAATACCTATATGAATGCTCCGCAGCACCGTAAAGAAGGGGCGACGAAACGTACTAACTTTAGCCTCAATGGTCCGCTGTCGGACAGTGTCAGCTTCAATCTCTGGGGTAATCTGAGTAAAACCCAGGCCGATGCACAGGATATTAACGCCGGGCATGAAGCGGAACGTACCGGTTCCTACGCCGGTTCTTATCCCGCCGGACGTGAAGGGGTGGTGAACAAAGATATTCACAGTAAGCTGCGCTGGGAGTTTGCCCCGATGCAGGCCCTGGAGTTTGAGGCCGGTTACAGCCGCCAGGATAATCTCTATGCCGGCGACACACAAAACACCAATACCAGTACGCTGGTGAAGAGTATGTACGGGAAAGAGACCAACCGTCTCTTCCGGCAAACTTACGGCGTAACATGGACCGGCGGCTGGGATAATGGCGTGACCAGCAACAGCTATGCCCAGTACGAACACACCCGTAACTCGCGAATGGATGAAGGGCTGGCGGGCGGTACGGAAGGGATCTTCTCCAGTAGCGAGTTTTCAGATATCGATCTGGCCGATGTCCTGCTACATAGTGAAGTGAATATTCCGTTTACGCTGGGGGTCGATCAGAATCTGACGCTGGGGGCAGAATGGAATCAGCAGCGGATGAAAGATGGCGTATCGACAACCCAGGCGCTCTCTTATGGCACTATCGATGGCGTATCGGCTACCGGTCGTAGCCCGTACTCCAGCGCCGAGATCTTCTCGCTGTTTACCGAAGATAATATGGCGCTAACGGACAGCACCATGCTGACACCCGCTCTGCGCTTCGATCATCACAGCATCGTCGGCAATAACTGGAGCCCCTCACTGAACCTGTCCCAAGAGCTGACGGACGACTGGACGCTGAAGCTGGGCATTGCCCGCGCTTACAAGGCGCCTAACCTCTACCAATTGAACCCGAACTATATTCTCTACAGCAACGGTCAAGGCTGTTACGCCAGTAGTTCCGCCTGCTATCTGATGGGGAATAGCGATCTGAAAGCGGAGACCAGCGTTAATAAAGAGATTGGTCTTGAGTACAAGCATGATGGCTATCAGGCGGGGATCACCTGGTTCCGTAACGACTATCACAATAAGATTGAGTCAGGGTATGCGGCGGTGGGTACCGCCAGCAACGGCACCACCAATATCTATCAGTGGGAAAACGTACCAAAGGCGTTAGTGGAAGGCCTGGAAGGAACGCTGAATCTGCCGGTGGGGGAGGCGGTTAACTGGAGCAATAACCTGACCTGGATGCTGCAGAGCAAGAATAAGACGACCGGCGACCGACTGTCAGTGATCCCGCAGTTTACCCTGAACTCGACTTTGAGCTGGCAGGTTCGTGAAGATCTCTCCCTGCAGAGCACCTTTACCTGGTATGGTCGACAGAAACCAAAACGCTTTAATTATAAGGGCGAGGCGGTCAGCGGCAGCGAACTAAACGAAGTCAGCCCATACAGCATTGTCGGCCTCAGTGCGACCTGGGATGTGAACAAAAATCTGAGCTTCACCAGCGGGATAGATAACCTGTTTGATATCCGCCACTACCGGGCAGGGAATGCGCAAACGACCGGCAACGCGACGACGGGAGCTTATCTGTATGGCGCGGGTGCCGAGACCTATAACGAGTCGGGGCGGACCTTCTTTATGAGCGTTAATACTCATTTCTGATGATCCTGATGAGGAGTAAACCGGGTTCAACGCGACCCGGTTTTTTTATTTCAGATGACAGCGGAGGAGGCGGTTATAAATCGTGACAAAATCTTCACGCCCTCTACATTATTAGCTCAACATATCCTTTTATACTGATTTCCGTCGCGCAAGGTCGTTGATCCCGACCGGGTTCGATAATAGCATCCTGCTATTTCCCTTCTGTAATATCCCCTGTCCCCCTTCCATTCCCAACCGCAGCGATGCGGAGGAGGGGGACTTCCTTATTTTTGCCGCGTGATCTGATAGCGATACTGAGTGGGCGTGAGCGCATGATATTTTTTGAAGGTACGATTAAACGCACTGAGATCGTCATAACCGACCATCATACAAATATCGACGATTCGGTAACCAGGCGTCGTCAGCAATAAACGGCGACACAGCGACATGCGCTGCTGGCGGATATATTCCATTGGCGAACGGTCAAAATAATGACGGAAGAGCCGAAACAAATGCCAGGGGGAATAACCAGAGATATCGCTCAGATCGTCGACGGTCAGTTTCTTATCCAGATTATTATCGATCCACAAGAGCAGGTCGCTTAATACCGATTGCTGGAGCGTTTTGCTACGCATAATTGCGGCCAATCCCATAACGCAGGGCTCCTCAATGAGGAGCCCAGGGGTTTATTGAACAGTGAGTATGCCGTGGCGAACCTGATAATTTTTTTGATTATCAGGGCCAATATAGTCGCTGGCGGGTTTTGCCAGCTGCAGATGACCAAAGGCGGTAGTTTGCTCTGCATGATAATTTTCGCCGTCATTCACGTCGCCGCGCCCGTTATAACGGGCAATGGCCGGGAAGGGATACACCGGACGAGTCGCGATAACCGCTGGAGCGGCGTCAGCGTAAGGCTGACTGACTTTCTGCACGCCGTGAAACTGCGTTTGCGCATCTGGTTTTTCTGTCATCGGCGGCAGGTCGGCAGCGGCTGTTGCCCGTTTGCCGGCCATGATCTCCTGCGGCGCGATACCTTCCTCGGTCCAGCGCATCAGCGGAGTAAGGAGATCAATTTGATCGTAACCTTCGCCATTACCGCAATGGGCTACCCCAGGCAGCAGGAATAACCGCAGGAAGGTATCCGTTGCGGCATGGCCCATCTCTGCTTCTACGCCGCGATAATAGGCGATAGAAAAGGCCGGACTGACGGAGTCATCGGCCAGACCGTGCCAGAGGATAAGCTTGCCGCCGCGCTGTTGATAGGCATGAAGATTGGTATTTGCCGCGTTATAGAGCGGCGCCAGTTGGGCGACGGCGTCAAAATTCTGCTGGTTAAGCGGGAAATCCCGCATCGATTGGATCTTCTGTTTTTCTCCTGGCAGGAGCACTGATTGCAGAGCCGGTAGTACCATCATTTCCGACATTGAGTGGCCGGTCGGCGTCTCGGGCACCGGCCAGCGTAGCTCGGAACCCAGCGGCAGACCGCCCGCGACGAACTGGGCGCCGTGGCTGTCGTAAGCGCCGCGGTAGAGCTTTTTCACCACCTCGATCTCTTCCTGCGTCAGGCAGGTAGAACGATCCCGAGCATCGGCAGGACAGCGGGGGAGCCATGACTCAGAGAACTGACAGGCATACGGATTTTGCAGGACACCATCCTGCACGCCGGAAAGCGTCGGGCAGTGAGCCAGCACGGCCTGGTGAATCAGAGGAAGGCGATTTTTCAGCAGGATAGCGGTACCGTCCGGGCGCTGATTGGCGGCCACATTCCAGCCGTGGAAGAAGGAGTTCTGAAACTGGAAAAAGGCCGCTGGCGCGCCAGCGCTGATACCGTCAAAATCCTGCGGAAAGCGCTGCGCTTCCATCAATGCTTCGCGACCGCCGTCTGAGCAGCCCATAAAGTAGGCATACTTTGGCGGCTGGCGGTAAAGCGTCTGCATCACCGCTTTGGCCAGCACGGCGGTCAGGTGGTTGGCGCGCCAGGCAAAATCGATGCGCTTTTGCGGATCTTCGGCCCATGACGCATCCATCATACTGCCATGGTGCCCCATATCGGTTGCTGCCACCACAAACTCGCCGTTCATTGCCGGCAGGCAGCCGCTGGCATTCGACAGACTCAGGTTAATACTCCCGCACAGTCCGCCACAGCCGACCTGCAAAAAACGTTGACTCCAGCGTTGGGTCGGCAGGGCAATCTGCACGCCAATCTCAGGGGCGATAGTGGCGCTCACCTTGCACCAGCTTCCCTGCGCGGAGGTCTGCATTTCAGTGTGATTGATAGTGACTTTTGCGCCAACGGCTGCGCTGAAGTCGGTAGTGCTTAGCGCATCGCATGTCAGCGCGGGAAGAACGATCGGCAGACTGGCGACAGCCTGCGTGGGTGAAGCGAACGATAACCCGAAGAGGGCGCAGAGGATGATGGGCAAGATTGTCTTGAGTAAGCGTGTCATACGCAGTTCCCTGTGGCTGATGATGGGAGGCGGCAGGATGGCGAAACCTATGCCTCACCTTCCCTGGCGAGGCGCCACTGCTTGGCTATTGTAGATAACGATAGACTTTCCTTGATGCCTTGATAAGGCGACCCTACTGTATTCTGCTATTTTGAGGAAAATATGGAGATGTTTGCCAACGGCGTCTGGCGGTGAATTCGGGGTAGAATGTTGTGATATCAGTTGCATAATTTATTCAATTTCTCTTCATTAAATCTGCTGGGTTGCAGGTTATTTTTCTCCCTGTTCCTGGTGATCCCAGAGAGCATCATTCCTAACGAGATCCTTCCCCCTTTCCATTAATAAGAAAGGGGGCTTTTTATTAATAAAACGTTCAGGCAAATCTAAATATAGTACTGGTGTTGGCCATTAGAACCATGCGCTTCAGAAAAAGTTCCATCATTAAATATATTTTTAAAGATGCTTTAACATCCATTTTTTCTCCATTTTGTCGCCATAATTGCATGTAATTCTGCGCCTCGCTCAGGTTATTTTCTGTCGCATATTTTACAGATGCATCCTGAACAAATAAGTTCAACGCCAGCAGGACACTGCTATTGCTCATTATCTCGTAGACGACACATTCATGTTAAAAAAGACTCATATCATCAGCGGATTATTGATCGCCCCTTTAACGTTATATGCCGCAACATCATATCAAGTTGATGATATCCGTTTTGAAGGGCTACAGCGCGTGACCGTCGGGGCGGCGCTATTAAGTATGCCATTGCACGCGGGAGATGCGGTAACGCCAGAAGATGTCAGCGAGGCAGTGCGCGCGCTGTATGCGAGCGGCAATTTCGAAAATGTGCAGATCCTGCGCGATGGGAAAACGCTGGTGGTGCAGGTTAAGGAACGGCCCACTATTGCCAGCGTCAGTTTTTCCGGGAATAAGGCAGTGAAGGATGATGCGCTAAAGGAAAATCTCACCGCGTCCGGTATTTCTGCAGGTAGCGCACTGGACAGAAATTCGCTTAGCGAAATAGAAAAGGGGTTGCAGGATTTCTATTACAGCGCGGGGAAATACAGTGCGCAGGTTCACGCGGTGGTGACCCCGTTACCGCGTAATCGCGTTGACTTAACGTTCGTCTTTCAGGAAGGCATCTCGGCGAAAATCGCACAAATAAACATTATCGGTAATCAGGCGTTTCGGGAAGAGACGCTCCTGGACCAGCTTCAGCTACGTGATAATGTGCCGTGGTGGAACGTGGTAGCCGATAAAAAATACCAGAAGCAGAAGCTGGAAGCCGATCTGGAAACGCTGCGCAGTTTTTATCTCGATCGCGGCTATGCGCGCTTTGCTATCGAGTCCACGCAGGTCAGTATGACGCCAGATAAAAAATCCCTGTATATCACTATCGCCCTCAATGAAGGCGAACGTTATCGGGTCGACCGAACTCAGGTGACAGGCGATCTGGCTCAGCATGGGCCGGAGATCGAGGCGCTTGCCCAGCCGCTGGCGGGGGCATGGTATAGCGGGGCGCAAGTCACCACGGTTGAAAATGAGATCAAAAAGCATTTTGGTAAGTATGGTTATGCCTGGCCGCAGGTGACGTCCACGCCGGAAATCGATGATGCGCATCACCGCGTGGTGCTGCATATTCAGGTCAACGCGGGCCGCCGCTACTCGGTACGCCAGATCCGCTTTTCCGGTAACGACACCTCCCGGGACGCGGTGCTGCGTCGTGAAATGCGCCAAATGGAAGGGGCGTGGCTCAACAACGAAAAAGTCGATCAAGGGAAGGTACGTCTTGATCGAACGGGTTTTTTTGAGAACGTTGAACAGCAGATCGTTCCGGTCAATGGAACGGCGGATCAGGTCGATGTGGTCTACAAGGTGAAGGAGCGCAACACCGGCTCATTCAATGTGGGCCTGGGATTTGGTACGGACAGCGGCGTGAGCTATCAGCTTGGCGTGACGCAGGATAACTGGCTGGGAACGGGTAATAGCGTTAGCTTCAACGGGACGCGCAACAGCTACCAGTCTTATCTTGAACTGGGGGCGACGAACCCGTGGTTTACCGTAGATGGCATCAGCCTGGGCGGAAAGATTTTTTATAACAGCTATGATGCTTCTGATGCGGATGCCGGGAGCTATAACCAGCAGAGCTATGGTTTAGGTAGTACGCTAGGGTTTCCCATTAGCGAAAATAACTCCCTGAACCTGGGACTGGATTATGTCCATAATCGCCTGACCAATATGGATCCGGAGCTGACGACCTGGCGCTACCTCAGCTCTCGGGGAATCGAGCCCAGCGTGGTGACGAAAGATGGCGACAGCGGCGCAAAATATAGCGCCAACGATTATTTTGTAAGTCTTGGATGGGGCTACAACGATCTCGATCGCGGCTTCTTCCCGCGTGCGGGAAACAAGAGCAGCCTGAGCGGTAAAGTGACGCTCCCCGGTTCGGATAATAGCTACTACAAACTCTCTTTTGACACCGCCCAGTATCTGCCGCTGAGCGAGAACAAGCGCTGGGTCTGGATGGAACGCCTGCGCGCAGGCTATGCCGGCGGGTTAGACGGCAAAAGTGTGCCGTTCTACGATAACTTTTACGCTGGCGGTTCGTCGTCAGTGCGCGGATTTTCTTCTAACACCATTGGGCCTAAAGCGGCCTATTACCGCTGTAACGGTAGCGAAAGCAGCTATAGCGCCTGCCCGCTGGACGCCTCGTCTGATGCGGTCGGCGGGAATGCCATGGCGGTGCTGAACAGCGAATTTATCATTCCAACCCCCTTTGTGAATGATAAGTACGCCGATAGCTTGCGAACCTCGCTGTTTGTTGACGCGGGGACGGTCTGGAGCACATCTTGGCACAACACCGCGCAGACGCTGGCGGCAGGGATCCCTGATTACGGCGATCCGAGTCATATTCGTCTCTCCGCGGGGATTGCCGTGCAGTGGATGTCTCCCCTCGGTCCACTGGTCTTCTCCTGGGCAGAGCCGTTTAAAAAGTACGATGGTGATAAAGCAGAACAGTTTCAGTTTAATATTGGCAAAACCTGGTAGGGCTCCAACGGGGCCTGATAGACCGGCGTGGCTATATTCTGTGGACTGTCCTCCGACATAGCGATTGAGCAGAATATACTCAACCGCTATGTCGATATTATCGCTAAGGAATGCGATCTGGCGGGACACCCGCGACATTTACCCGAGCGCGGTCTGAGGGCCTCGCGGACCTGGTGGCGTACGACGAGGTAACCACGCAATAAATAGCTGCCTGCTATGGTCCTCTCTTCTTGCCAAACCGCGGGTAATACTCAGTGCTGCATCATCTAATACCAATGGCTGAGGCCTCATCCAGAGGGACTAAGACGTATTGTCAATTAAGTTTATATTATCTTATTTTTTATTATATTTTCTTTTTTAAGGTTAATTTGGCTGTTTTTCATCAGGCCTAACCATAAATTTAGAGAGGGAAATGAAACGTTACTAATAATGGAGTATGTTGTTAGGAATTGTCTTAAATCACATAATTGTCAGGGGCGCTTGCGATTTATAACAATGAATGCTATCACTATATATTGTAATAATTTGTAGCATCTTTATAAGGAAGGAATATGAAATGGACTATTCTTAATACCCTGATCTGCCCGCAATCTGGTATCGCCTTCTCGGCTATATCCAGTCTGCGTTTCTTGAAATTTATCATGTGGTACGAGGCTGATGTAATCCTGTTGCCCGGTGAGTCGATAAGACTCTATTCCTCGAGAGTTTTAATTAATGACCAGTATCATTCATTAAAAATCTATAATATTACGGTGTACGACGAGGCGCAGTGGGAAAAATTACGTGAGCGACCATCGTGCCCTTACCATGCCGGTGGCGAGCGGTCTGACTCCTGTTTTTACCAGTCCTTTTGCACGATTAAGCGTTGCCCGAATAATATTCCCCGCAGTGAACCCTGGCGTTAGCCAGTCCACGCCGCCGGTCAGACACCGGCGGCGTGACGTCATTTCGCCAGCAGGGCGGCCAGTCGAGGCTGGACGCTTGCGCAGCCGGCCAGCACGAGGTTGCCTCGCCGCAGGCCCGCATTGGCGAGAAACGCATTGCACGTTCCGCCCGCCTCCTCAATCAATAGCATGCCTGCCAGCGCATCCCAGCTGTTCATATGCGCTTCATAATAGGCGTGGAGCTGACCGGCGGCGACATGCGCCAGCATCAGGGCGCCCGCGCCAAAACGGCGATACTCCAGACCGGCGTCGAGCAGCGTGTCGATGGCCCGGGCGTAGTCGCTGGCCGGGGCCCGGCTGGAGCGCCCCATGCCGATCACCACCGCATCGGGCTCCGGCTCGCGTAGCGTCAGGCGCCGACCGTTGAGATACGCGCCTTCGCCGCGGGCGGCGAAGAAAAATTCATCGCGATCGGGGGCGTAAATGATGCCGAGCGACAGCTCGCCCTGGCACACTCGCGCCAGTGAGATGCACCAGTAATCCATGCCGAGGATAAAGTTGGTGGTCCCATCGACAGGATCCAGCACCCAGACGGTATGGTCGTCGCCTTCAAAACCGCTCTCCTCGCCGAGGAAACCCTCCTCGGGAAAGTGGGCCTGCAGCCAGCCTTTAATCTCTTGTTCTACCGCGAGATCCGCCTGCGACACAAAGTCCTGGCGCGCTTTTTTATCGACCTGTAATCCCGCATCGCGCAGCGCCTGGGCGTGGGCGCCTGCCTGGCGAATCAAGGTGCATAATGACTCTCGTTGTGCTTCCGTCATAGTCCTGCTCTCAGATAACAAAGGGCGACGTGCGCCGGTGAATTAAGGTTACCTCCACCCAGGTGGTGCGTGAAGGTTGCGAAGGGTCGGCGGCGCGCTCCAGAAGCCGGGCGAGCGCCTGGCGGGCGATCGCCGCCACATCCTGATGTAGCGTGGTGAGCTGATAGCTATATTGCGCGGTCGTCGGCGTGTTATCAAAACCAATCAGCTGAAAATCCGCCGGAGCCTCTCTGCCGCGCTGGCGCATTCCATCGAGAAAGCCACAGGCAAGCTGGGCGTTGGCGCAAAAGATCCCCTCCAGCGCCTCGTCGGCGAGCGCCGCAGCCTGTAACCCGCCCGCGTAACCTTCTTGCTGACAGGCGAGGATCGCCAGGTGGCGTTCGACGTCCACTCCGCGCCTTTGCAGCGCCCGGCCGAACGCTTCCCCGCGCATGCGGCCGGCCCAGGTGGAAGGATGGTGGTTGAGCCAGCCAAAGCGCTGACAGCCGCTGCGCAGCAGCTGGTCGGCGGCCAGTTCGGCGCCGGCGGCGTTGTCAGAACAAACGTAATCCACGCCGGGGATCGTCGGCTGACGATTAATGCCCACGACCGGAATATGCTGCTGGACGCACTCGTTCACCAGCGCCTCCGGCGGCTGGCCGGAGGTGACGATAACGCCGGAGACGCGAAACTGAGCGAAACGGCGCAAGGTCTGCGCCAGATCCTGCTCGCTGTGGATCTCGCTCACCAGCGCCTGAAAGCCCTGGCGCTGGATCTCGTTAAGCAGCGCATCAAGCAGGGTACTGCGAAAAGGATCGCTGATGCGCGAGACGATCACGCCGATTAAGTGGCTGCGCTGGCGGTTCAGCCCCTGGGCGAGGAAGTTAACCTGATACCCCAGCTCTTCGGCGGCGCGCAGTACCCGCGCCCGGGCGTCGGGAGAGATGCTGCCGTTGTTGCTCAACGCCCGGGACACCACTGCCCGGGAGACGCCCGCTCGCCGGGCAACATCCTGGGCGGTGACGCTGGGTTTGCGTGGGTTCATAGGAGGTACGTCTCGTCAGTGGGCGTGGGACGCGGCAGCGTTAAGGTGAGTCCATCCCGGGAAACGAATAAGCCCGGCCACGGCTGACAGGCCTGCTTTAGCGCCGACAGAGAAGCATCCTCGCAGTGATAGAGCCCCATCGCCGGGAGCTGCAGCGTTCTGAACAGCATCAGGCAGGAGGGGAAATCGCCATGCGAGGCGTCATCGTCCAGGGCTGCTACCGAGGCGCACTCCTGAAACGCCAGCTCGGCGCCGGCCATCAGGGCTATCGAGTCGGCGGTCGGTCGGCCATCGCCGCTGTAAAACAGCGTCTGCCCGGCAATGGTGATGCGGATGGCGCGATTACTCAGCTCATGCTGGGTGGGGGCAGTGCGGATCTGCCAGTCCTGCCACGTCCAGGCTTCGCGGCATTCCTGCCAGTCGATGGTGAAACCAAGGTCCGCCTGCGGCCAGTTCGCCAGCGCGGCCAGCTGCATGAGCACCGGCTGCTGCGCCGGCTGGCAGTAGATAATGACTGGCTTCTGACGGGAATAACTTTTCCAGTGGTTCAGTAGCGCCGTCAGGCCGGTGCAGTGGTCCGGGTGAACGTGGGTGAAGTAGATCGCGTCGATATCGTTTACCTCGCCGCCGCGCTGCCAGAGCGCGCGGGGAACGGTGGGGCCGCAGTCGATTAACCACTGTTTGTTGTCCGCATCGATCACCCGCAGCGCGGAGGTATTTTGCGTGCAGGAAAAGGCGCTCCCGCAGCCAAGCACATCTATTTTCATTTACCCTCGCCAAAATTTTTTGCCGCTTAATTAAATTGTCATAAATACCCGACAAAGTAGGCTCACATCATGTCGAGTCAACGTTGCATTTTTTTTACAGCCAAATGAACACGTGTTCACCTTGCTAAAAAAAATGCCGCAACAGCGCTTTCAGGTAGCGAATATGAGTTATTTACAGATCTCCGGCCTTAAAATTAGTTATGGCGATAAGGTGGTTTTACATAATATCGATCTGGCGGTAGAGCAGGGAGAGATGATTGCTCTACTGGGCCCGTCGGGATGCGGAAAAACCACGCTGCTGAACGCCCTCTGCGGCTTTATTCCGGTGCAAAGCGGCGAGGTGGCTATTGCCAGCCGAACGATCACTCATCTTGCGCCGGAGCAGCGCAATATCACCATGGTATTTCAAAGCTACGCCCTGTGGCCGCACCTGACGGTAGCGCGCAATATCGGCTATGGCCTGAAGCTGCGCAAATGGCGCGGGGCGGATATCGCGCGGCGGGTGGCGGAGCTGCTGCGAATAGTCAATCTCGAAGGGCTTGGCGAGGTGAAAGTGACCGAACTGTCGGGCGGCCAGCGGCAGCGGGTGGCGCTGGCGAGAGCCCTGGCCATAGAGCCCCAGGTGCTGGTGTTGGATGAGCCGTTATCTAATCTGGATGCCAAAGTGCGCCTGAATGTGCGCCATGAAATTAAATCTCTGCAAAAGAGACTGGGGTTCACGTCATTAATTGTCACCCACGATCAGCAGGAAGCCTTAGTGATGGCGGACCGCATTGCGGTATTAAATCAGGGGCGTATTGAACAAACCGGCACGCCGGAAGAAATATATCAACGCCCCGCGACGCCCTTCGTCGCTGATTTTATGGGGGCCGATAATAAAATAATTTCCGGTGAATTATCCGCTGCCGCAATATCCGGTTTATCTGCCGCTCAGCAGGGTGACAACGTTATTTATTTTCGCAGCGCCGATGCCGCGCTCGCTGAATTAACGCAGCCTGCGCCGCAGGAGGGGCTGGCTCTGGAAGGCGTGGTGGAGCAAAGCGCGTTTCTGGGCAATCTGTATCGTCACAGCGTGCGCTGCCATGACCGCCTGCTGCTGGCGGATGCCGCGCAGTGCTGGCCGACAAAAAGCCGCGTTCGGCTCCATGTGCCAACGCCGGCCCTGCATATTTTTCCTTTACCACTATCACAGTGATATCAGCGTGTTCATTCTGGGGACAATCCATGTTGACTAAGACGAAAGCAGCGATCGTAACGACCCTCTTCCTGAGCCTTGGCGCACAGGCCGACACCATTCTCAACGTCGCTACCGCGGGCGATCAGAATATGGTGGATTATGTAAAAACCTGGCTGGGGCCAAAATTTGAAGCCGCTCATCCCGGCGTCAAGGTGCGGGTGATCGGTACCGGCCCCGGCGACGCCGGGTCGAATAAAATTAGCGAGAAGCTAACGGCCCAGCAGGAGAGCGGCGCGCAGCAGTGGGATATCGACGTCGCGGTAGTGCACCAGAAGGCGGGCGGTGAGCAGGTGGCAAAGGGATTGCTGCAAAAATACCGTCAGGATATTCAGACCGGCGGCATGGTGAGTTCGCCGAGCGCCACCCAGGCGCTGGGCGTTAACGTTGACGGATACGTGATGCCGATGTTCTTAAGCCAGACCGCTATCGCCTGGAACAGCGATCTGGTCACTACCCCGCCGGCGTCGTATGACGAGCTGGTGGCCTGGACGCAGAAACACCCGCAGGCTTTTGGCTATAACGGCATCAAGAACGGCATGTCCGGCGTCAGCTTTGTGGTGGGCTGGATCTACGCCTACGGGACCGACGCCCAGCGTCTCTCCGCCGGGCCCTATGATAAAAGCGTCGAAAAAGGCTGGCAGCAGGCCTATGAGAAGCTAAAGGCGTTCAATAAAAACGTAACTTTCACCCCGGGCAACGCCGGGACGCTCGATATGCTGAGCCGGGGGGAAATCGCCATGGGCCCGGTGTGGGTCGATATGTTCTATAGCTGGAAAGATCAGGGCAAGCTGCCGCCGTCGATCAAGCTTGCTTTACTGGCGCCGGGCATGCCGGGCCAGCCGATGTATTACGTCATCCCGGCGAAGGCGGCGAATCCGCAGCTGGCGCGCGACTTTATCGCGCTGGCCACCAGCCCGGAAGTGCAGGCGCAGGGGATCGTCAAGCAGTTCAACTGGTATCCGGGCATCGACGCCGGGCAGGTGAAGCCGAAGCTGGATGCGGCGACCTGGCAAAAGCTGTTTGCCGAAATCTCGCCGGAAGCGCTGGCGAAGTATGGCAAAAGCTTCCCGATCGCCCCCTACTTTGACGATATCAAAGAGGGTTACGAAAGCCAGGTGGCTAATTAAACCTTTTTCCAGCCCGGGCCGCAGTCCCGGGCGCTTGCTTGTGCTGACGCCAGGTTTATTATGTCCAGTTCATTAAAATATCTGCTGCTGGTTGCCCCAGCGGCGCTGATGATCGCGATCCTGTTTTTGTATCCGCTGGGGTTTTCGCTGGTCTCGGCGTTTACCGCGCCGGGACAGCCGTTCACCCTCGATCACTTCCGCAAGGTCTATGCGCTCTACGCCAGCGATGTGCTCTTTTCGCTGCTTATTGTGCTGATCTCGGTGGCGCTGTTAGCGCTGCTCGCCATTACCCTGTCGGCAGTGATTGCGCTGTCACCCTGCCGACCCGTTGTGCGTCTGCTGGGTTTTTTGTATCGCCTGCCGCTGTTTATTCCTTTTATCGTTGTTGCCCAGATGATGCGCACTTTTCTCGCCAAAAATGGCCTGATGAACAATGCGCTGGTGGCGGCCGACCTGGTCACGCCGCTGGATACGCTCTCCTGGCTGGGATGGAAAGGGATAGTGATCACCTTTGTCTGGAAGCAACTGGCCTTTGCCACGCTGCTGATCTGCGGGGCGATGGCGGCGCTGGAGTCGTCGCAGATCCTTGCTGCACGTAATCTTGGCGCCTCCCGGCCGCGGATCCTGTTCGATATCATGCTGCCGCAGGTCCTGCCGACTATCGGCGTGGCGCTGGTGCTGTCGACGGTGACCATGATGTCGGTGCTGTCGGTACCGTTGATGATCGGCGTGGGAACCCCGACGATGCTAACCGTGGATATGGCGTTTCGCGTCAATTCCTATGGTGATTACGCGGTGGCGAATGCGCTTGGCGTGGTGTCGCTGGCGATCTGCGGCGCGCTGTCGTGGTTTTACCTGCGCCACAGCCTGCAGCAAAAAGGCGGTGAATCATGAAAGCGCTGGCCCTCGTATCAACCTCGGCATGGTGGGTGAAAGGGCGCCGTAAAGTGCGCGCCAGTCCGGTGCTGCAGACCCTGCTGCTGCTGTTTATGCTGCTGGCGATGTTTGGTCCGCTGCTGAACCTGTTGATCTGGACCGTAGCGGAAAGCTGGTATTTTCCCCATTCGCTGCCCAGCCGGTGGGGGCTGAAGTACTGGTATCAGGTTTTCAATCCATACAGCGATGTCTCCAGCTCGCTGTTAACCAGCGTGCTGATCGCTCTGTTATCGGTGGGGGTCTGTTTGCTGATTTCCGTACCCGCCGGCTATGCGCTTTCCCGGCGGAAAATGCCATTACGGATGCTGTTCATGCTGCTATTTCTTATCCCGCAGGCCTTTCCTAACCTGACGGTATACATGAATGTTGCCCGATTGTTTTATCAGTGGGGATTGAACGGCAGTATCGCAGGGGTGGTGCTGGTGCATAGCGTCCACGGTCTGATGTACTCGGTGTGGATCTGTGTGGCCGCGTTTTCAGCCATCGACCCGCTGCTGGCGCGGGCATCGCGTAACCTGGGCGCCGGACCGATGTATACCTTCTGGCACATTGTG
The DNA here is from genome assembly GCF_018223905.1 of Klebsiella sp. 28. Taxonomy (NCBI): domain Bacteria; kingdom Pseudomonadati; phylum Pseudomonadota; class Gammaproteobacteria; order Enterobacterales; family Enterobacteriaceae; genus Klebsiella; species Klebsiella sp. 28. Next base: position 63,853 of record NZ_JAGRQY010000057.1, on the reverse strand, counting down.
CTGCCGCAGGCGGCGCCGGGGATCATTGCCGCCAGCATCTTTGTTTTTCTGGAGTCGCTGGATGAGTTTACCGGCACTTTCTTCGTCGGGGCGCCGGATATCACCACGCTGCCGCTGCTGCTCTATAACGCCAGCATGTCGGGTAACTATCAGGTCTCGTCGATTACCGCGCTGATTTTGCTGGCCCCATCGTTGCTCTTTATGGTGGTGATCCATAAATTTATGCGTCCGGAGATGATGGCCAAATTAGGGAAATAAGGGCTGCAGAAAACGAAAAAGCTTCCCGTCGGGAAGCTTTTTAACCTCAGGTCATCATCATTGGCCATTCTGGCGGTGTCTGACTCATGACTTCAATCATCACATCTTTGATATTGCCCCAGATTTTGGCCATATCAAGCAGGGTGATACCGAGCAAACCGGTGGCGAACCAGCAGGCGGCGGCCAGGCCGAGGCAGCTGCAGATCACCGCCAGACCGGCGTAATCGCTTTTGCGAAGCTGAATATTCAGTGAGCTGGCGAGAAACATCAGTACCGCGCTCACCAGGGGCCAGCGCAATAATACGACACTGGTAGTAATGGAAGCCATTAACCTATCCTCAAAGAAAGTCGGGAGCCATGGACGACCTGACGCGACTGACGATGGCATAGCGCTCTGGTCTCAACTGGCGTACTAGAGAGTGATGAAACGCCATTTCTGTTTCATCAACTTGTGTGAACTATATCACACTTGGCGCTTTATTCACCAGTCAAAAGATGAGCTTTTGCTGCGTTTAATAACTATGAAGTTTGTGTGGATATTGGTGAGCAACCCCGGGAAACATATTTTCATTCACTGCCTAATGATTATTATTCTGCGGGTTTTATTACCTGTTCTTGTTTATTACACGGAGAAACCGAGTCAGATGCGCGTCTATTCTTAATCTTGCCGGAATATCTTCCGAATACCTGATAAATAAGTATTATTCATCACCATCAGAGGTAAAACTGACGCTCGTGAGGGCTGTCGGATGTCAGCTGATGTCTATCGCAATCGCGATTGCTAACGTGTTCGGGCTACCTTAATTAAGGCATATCGCATGGATGTAAGCGTAAATGGGTGACAGTGCGCCGCATAAGGCGCTAAGACTCATCGGAACAGGTTTGGTTATTTTATTGCCAGTGGTGCTGGCATTGTGGTTTGCCCAGCTGCGGGCTAAAGCCGAAACCATTGATCAATTACACTCATTTTCGCAGCTGGCGCTGCAAAAAACGGAAATGGTCATCCGGGAAGCGGATCAGGCTCGGGCTAAAGCCAGCCAGTATCGCGGTGAGTTGTGTTCAGCGGATCACCAGCGTTATTTACTGCATATTGTGCGCGGCCTGCTGTATGTGGAAGATCTGATCTACGCTAACGGCCAGCGCTTTATCTGTTCAACGTCCGTTCATCAGCAAACCGGCTGGCGGATGCCGGCGGCTAATTACACCAAAAAGCCGGATGTCGCGATTTACTATTACCGGGACACGCCGTTTTATCCAGGCTTTGCCATGAATTATATGCAGAAGGGGCCCTATGTTGTGGTGGTTAATCCCTTCTCGTACAGCTCGGTGATCGCCAGCGACCGCGATTTAGCCTATGGCGTTTTCGATACCAAAACCAACCTCTTTTTCTCGGTAAGTAACAATGTCGAGCCCGCGGAACTCCATGCGTTAATTCGCGAAGGCGATACCTTTTTTAATCAGAATGGCCGGGTGTATACGATCGCCCGCTCCGCTATTCGCCCCATCGCCGTCATTATGTCCACCTCGCGGGCCAGCTACTATCACAACTTTTGTGACCAGGCCAGTCTGACGCTGCCGCTGGGGATAATTTGCAGTATTTTACTGGTGCTGGTGTGGTCGCGCACCCGCCGACAGTATCACTCGCCGCGCAATATGCTGCAGCGGGCTCTGAGCTGCCGCCAGCTGCGCCTGCACTACCAGCCGATTATCGATATTAAAAATAACCGCTGCGTTGGGGCGGAAGCGCTGCTGCGCTGGCCTGGGTTTGACGGTCCGGTGATGAACCCGGCGGAGTTTATTCCGCTGGCGGAAAATGAAGGCATGATTGCCCAGGTCACGGACTACGTGGTGGATGAACTGTTTTATGAAATGGGTGAGTTTCTGGCCAGCCATCCACAGTTGTATATAGCCATCAACCTCTCTGCGTCGGATTTCCATTCGGCGCGGCTGATTTCACAGATCAGTGAGAAAGCGCACAGCTACGCGGTCTGTATCGGACAAATCAAAATCGAAGTGACCGAGCGCGGGTTTATCGACGTACCGAAGACCACGCCGGTGATCCAGGCGTTCCGCGAAGCAGGCTATGAAATTGCCATCGACGATTTCGGCACCGGCTACTCGAATCTGCATAATCTGCACGCGCTGAACGTCGATATCCTCAAAATCGATAAAACCTTCGTCGATACGCTCACCACCAACAACACCAGCCACCTGATTGCTGAACATATCATCGAGATGGCGCGCGGGTTGCGGTTAAAGACGATTGCAGAAGGCGTGGAGACGCCGGAGCAGGTAAGCTGGCTCTACAAGCGCGGCGTACAGTATTGCCAGGGCTGGCTGTTTGCGAAAGCGATGCCGGCGCGGGAGTTTATGCAGTGGTTAGCCAATGCTCCCGCGCCCGCGAACGTGCCTCAGCCGCCGCGTCACGCGGAGATCTGATGGCGATAGTCGCTGGGAGTGCGGTCAAACTCGCGGCGGAACACCCGGGAGAAGGTTTGCTGCGAGACGTAGCCCAGATCCATGGCGATATCAAAGATCGGCCGCTGGGTGGTTCGCAACGCTTCCGCCGCCAGCCGCAGGCGGCGCTGGCGAATATAGTCCCCCAGCGTCTGATGCATCACGGTACGGAACATCCGCTGCAGGTACCACTTCGAGTATCCTGACTTTCTGGCGACTATATCAATGTTAAGTGGTTGATCGATATGTTCATCAATCCATTCAATCAAAGTTTGAATAATATCCTGATGGGACATAAAGCGGCCTCTCTCAATTCTCGATTCGTCGTTTTGTCTGCAGGCGAGTATAATTCCTCAAGTTAACTTGAGGTAAAGCGCTTTATGGAAAAGAAATCACCCCGCATCAAAATGCTGTTGACGCCTGGAGAAGTGGCAAAACGAACCGGCGTGGCGGTCTCGGCCCTCCATTTTTATGAGAGTAAAGGATTGATCCACAGTCAGCGGAATGCCGGCAATCAGCGGCGCTACCGGCGTGACGTTCTGCGCGCGGTGGCGATTATCAAAATTGCGCAACGTATTGGCATCCCGCTGGCCACTATCGGCGACGCGTTTGGCGTGCTGCCGGAAGGGCACAATCTCAGCGCAAAAGAGTGGAAGATGCTGTCATCGCAGTGGCGTGAGGAGCTGGATCGGCGCATTCATACCCTGACGGCGCTACGCGACCAGCTCGACGGCTGTATCGGCTGCGGCTGTTTATCGCGACGCGACTGCCCGCTGCGCAACCCGGGCGATAAACTGGGGGAAGAGGGAACCGGCGCCCGGCTGCTGGAAGACGAGTGATAAAACTAAAGCGCCACAACTGGGCGCTTTAGTTGTTTTCCGGTCTTGGTCTTTCGCATTATCTCGCTGGTTCGCGAGAGGGTTTCCCCCGACGTCGACGTCCCTCAGTATTGCGCAATCTGTTGATGGAGGTTCCGGTTTGCGTCGACACTTTAACTATGGCATCTGTCGTCGCTTTTTCCTCACTATTTTGCTGAAATTTTCCCGGCAATGAGCGCCTGTTTCTATAGTTAATTTGAACAAACTACGGGAGAGGCTCATGCTGACGGTACATCATCTTAATCAATCACGATCGCAACGCGTACTGTGGGCACTGGAAGAGCTGCAGCTGCCTTATCAGATAGTCCGCTATCAGCGGGAGAAAACGATGCTGGCGCCGGCGGCGCTAAAAAAAATCCATCCGTTGGGCAAATCACCGGTACTGGAAGACAACGGCTATGTGCTGGCGGAGTCCGGGGCGATCCTCGAGTATTTGCAGGAAACCTGGGACAGCGGCGGGTTGTTGAAGCCGCAGGGAATTGACGACAAACTGCAGTACCGCTTCTGGCTGCACTATGCCGAAGGCTCGCTGATGCCGCTGTTGTTAATGAAGCTGGTGTTCGCCAGCCTTGGCAAACCCCCTGTGCCCTTTGGCGTTCGCTCGCTGGGTTCGCTGCTGGGCAAGGGGATACAGAAAACGTGGCTCGATCCGCAGCTGGCCACCCATGCGCGGTTCATTGACGACCATCTTGCCGCGCGGCCATGGTTCGCTGGCGAGCGGCTGAGCATGGCCGATATCCAGATGAGCTTCCCGGTGATGGCATTGTTGGCGCGCGGCGGCATGCATGACCTTGTCCATATCGAGGCCTGGCGTCAGCGAGTGGAACAGCGACCGGCCTGGCAACGCGCCATCGAGCGCGGCGGCCCCTTCACCTTACCCGGCGCCTGAGATATCAGCGGATCCGATGACATCGATAAATGAAAGCAACTCACTAAAAAATTGTTAGCGGATTGCGCATGGACGATAACGTTTGCGCATCGTCTGGTTGTTTTCTGTTCGTCATAAGCGAAATTTAGCGAAATACGATAAACATCGGTTGAAAAGGGTTATCTAAAGGCCGGATAATCGTTTGCCTTTCTGTTTCGCTCCCCCTTTTTTCTGCTGTCCGGGGGAGGCGATAAGGTTGACCACCGTAGTGTATGCGCGGAGTTAAACGTTTGCTTTTTTGCGGCCCCCCTGGCGCTGCGATTCGGTACATGGAGATCGCGTTTAACTGGCAGTGGACGGTCCACCACGCATATCAACGAACGATAAAAATTTTCAGGGGAAGTTTTCTATGTCTACGCCTTCAGCGCGTACCGGCGGCTCATTGGACGCCTGGTTTAAAATTTCGGCGCGCGGCAGCACCGTGCGTCAGGAGATTGTTGCAGGTCTTACTACCTTTCTGGCGATGGTGTACTCCGTCATCGTGGTGCCGGGCATGCTCGGTAAAGCGGGCTTCCCGCCGGCCGCGGTGTTTGTCTCGACCTGTCTGGTAGCGGGCGTTGGCTCGCTGGCGATGGGATTATGGGCGAATCTGCCGATGGCGATCGGTTGCGCTATCTCGTTAACCGCCTTCACCGCCTTCAGCCTGGTGCTGGGGCAGCAGATCAGTATTCCGGTAGCCCTCGGCGCAGTATTCCTGATGGGGGTCCTGTTTACGGTGATCTCGGCAACCGGCATCCGCAGCTGGATCTTGCGTAACCTGCCGCAGGGCGTGGCGCACGGTACCGGGATCGGCATTGGCCTGTTCCTGCTGCTGATCGCCGCCAACGGCGTTGGTCTGGTGATCAAAAACCCGCTGGACGGTTTGCCGGTGGCGTTGGGCAACTTTGACAGTTTCCCGGTGGTGATGTCGCTGATTGGCCTCGCGGTGATCATTGGTCTGGAAAAAATGAAGGTGCCGGGCGGCATTCTGCTGACCATTATCGGCGTGTCGATTGTCGGCCTGATTTTCGATCCCAACGTCCATTTCTCCGGCATTTTCGCTATGCCATCCCTGAGCGATGGCCAGGGTAATTCCTTGATCGGCAGCCTGGATATCGTCGGCGCGCTCAACCCGGTCGTGCTGCCAAGCGTGCTGGCGCTGGTGATGACGGCGGTCTTTGACGCCACCGGCACCATCCGCGCGGTGGCTGGCCAGGCGAACCTGCTGGATAAGGACGGACAGATCATCAACGGCGGTAAAGCGCTGACCACCGACTCCCTGAGCAGCGTCTTCTCCGGTTTAGTCGGGGCGGCGCCGGCGGCGGTTTATATCGAATCGGCGGCGGGTACCGCGGCCGGTGGTAAAACCGGTCTGACCGCGGTGACGGTCGGTGTCCTGTTCCTGCTGATCCTGTTCCTCTCCCCGCTCTCTTATCTGGTGCCGGCCTACGCGACCGCGCCGGCGCTGATGTACGTTGGCCTGCTAATGCTGAGCAACGTGGCGAAAATCGATTTCAATGACTTTGTTGACGCGATGGCTGGCCTGATCACCGCGGTGTTTATCGTGCTGACCTGTAACATCGTGACGGGCATCATGATCGGTTTCGCGACCCTGGTTATTGGCCGTCTGGTCTCCGGCGAGTGGCGCAAACTGAACCTCGGCACGGTGATTATCGCTGTGGCGCTGGTGGTGTTCTACGCCGGCGGCTGGGCGATTTAAACCCTTCGTGCTCCTCACGGGCGGCTCAGGCCGCCCGTTTTATTTTTAAGCCACATCCTGTTTCCATTTGCGTTAATCTGGGTAGCGTATGATTCACAGGCACGACGCCTTACAGGTATAAAAGAAAACGCAGCAAACAGGGAACACATGGAAATATTCTTTACCATCCTCATCATGACCCTTGTGGTCTCACTCTCCGGGGTAGTGACGCGCGTACTGCCCTTTCAGGTTCCACTTCCACTGATGCAAATCGCCATTGGCGCGCTTCTGGCGTGGCCGACCTTTGGTTTGCACGTTGAATTTGATCCAGAGCTGTTTCTGGTACTGTTTATCCCGCCGCTGCTATTCGCCGACGGCTGGAAAACGCCAACCCGCGAATTTATTGAACACGGGCGCGAGATCCTCGGCCTGGCGCTAGCGCTGGTGGTCGTGACGGTGGTCGGCATCGGCTTTCTGATCTACTGGATTGTGCCGGGCATTCCGCTGATCCCGGCGTTCGCGCTGGCGGCCGTGCTGTCGCCGACCGACGCCGTGGCGCTTTCGGGCATCGTTGGGGAAGGGCGGATACCGAAGAAAATCATGGGCATTCTGCAGGGGGAGGCGCTAATGAACGACGCCTCCGGCCTGGTCTCGCTCAAGTTTGCCGTCGCGGTGGCGATGGGCACCATGGTCTTTACCGTTGGCGGCGCCACCGTAGAATTTCTGAAGGTGGCGATTGGCGGCGTGCTGGCCGGGTTTGTGGTGAGCTGGTCGTATGGCCGCTCGATGCGCTTCCTCAGCCGCTGGGGCGGGGATGAACCCGCCACGCAGATTGTCCTGCTGTTCCTGCTGCCGTTTGCCTCCTATCTGATTGCCGAACATATCGGTGTCTCCGGCATCCTGGCGGCGGTAGCGGCGGGGATGACCATCACCCGTTCCGGCGTGATGCGCACCGCGCCCTTGGCCATGCGCCTGCGCGCCAACAGCACCTGGGCAATGTTGGAGTTTGTCTTCAACGGCATGGTCTTCCTGTTGTTGGGCCTGCAGCTGCCGGATATCCTCTCCAGTTCGCTGGTGGCGGCGGAGGCCGACCCCAACGTTGAGACCTGGATGCTGTTTACCGACATTATCCTGATCTATGCCGCGCTGATGCTGGTGCGTTTTGGCTGGCTGTGGTCGATGCGTAAGCTCAGTCAGCGCTTCCTGAAGAAGAAGCCGATGGAGTTTGGCTCCTGGACTACGCGCGAGCTGCTGATCTCCTCCGTTGCCGGGGTGCGCGGGGCGATTACCCTCGCCGGTGTGCTCTCCATTCCTCTGCTGCTGCCTGACGGGAATGTCTTTCCGGCGCGCTATGAGCTGATTTTCCTCGCCGCCGGGGTGATCCTGTTCTCGCTGTTCGTCGGGGTGATTGCGCTGCCGATCCTGCTACGTCACATTGAATCGAGCGATAATGTGCAGCAGCGGAAAGAGGAGCGTCTGGCGCGCGCGGCAACGGCTGACGTGGCGATTGTGGCGATCCAGAAGATGGAAGAGCGTCTGGCGGCGGATACCAAAGAGAATATCGATACCCAGCTGCTGACCGAAGTCAGTTCGCGGGTGATCGGTAACCTGCGCCGGCGCGCCGATGGACGTAACGACGTGGAAACCTCTATGCTCGAAGAGAGTCTGGAACGCCGCTTCCGCCTGGCGGCGCTGCGCTCTGAGCGCGGCGAGCTGTATCATCTGCGCGCCACCCGGCAGATCAGTAACGAGACGCTGCAGAAGCTGCTCCACGATCTCGACCTGCTGGAAGCGCTGTTAATCGAAGATCAATAACCTGTAATCCGGATAGCGCGACGCTTATTCGGACTACTGGCGAGACTGCAGTAAATGTGTAGCCCCGGTAAGCGTTAGCGCGACCGGGGGAAACCCGGGCAGCGGCGCAAGCGCCTGACCCGGGCTACCCCTTCCCTTGCGGAACGCGTTGTCACCAGAGAATTATTCCAGCCAGAACGCTTTGCTGCACGTCAGCCAGGCTTCAGCGCTGCGCGACATATATACGCCTTCCCGCCAAATCATCCCCAGCTCCCAGCGCAGCTCGCTTTGCAACGGGATCCAGCAAAAATTCTGCCGGTCGAGACGCTGGCAAATCGGTTCCGGCAGGATCGCTACGCCAATGCCCGCCTGCACCATGGCGGCGAGAAAATCCCACTGGCCGCTGCGCACCGCGATACGTGGCTTCACGTCATGCTCGGCAAACAGCCGCATCAGCTGCTGGCTAAGGGCAAATTCCTCGTTGTAGATAACCAGCGGATGCGACGCCAGCTCGGCCGGCGAGAGCGAGGTTTTACCTTCCCACTCCGCGGTCCTTGGCGTCAGGACGCACAGCGGGTGATTGAACAACGGCAGAATGGTGAGGCTGCTATCCTCCTCGACAGGCAGGGCGGTCATCGCCATATCAAGTTCGCCATTACTGACCGCCTGCTGGACCGTCAGGCCGCCAAACTCGGCGATCTTCAGCTCGACGCCCGGGTAGCGCTGGCGGAAGCGACTGATCGGTTCAGCCATCAACATCCCGACCATCGGCGGAATGCCAAGCCGCAGCACCCCTTTATGCAGGTGGTTGATATCGCTCAGCTCTGACTCCAGCTGGCTGAACTCGCCCAAGATCGCCTGGCCGCGTTCAAAAACGACGCGCCCGGTATCGGTGAGCAGCAGTTTGCGGCCGTCGCGGATCAACAGCGTGCAGTTCAGCTCATCTTCGAGATTCTTGAGCATCTTGCTGATGGTGGGCTGTGTGACAAACAGCTTTTCCGCCGCGCGAGTAAAACTCTGCTGACGAACCACTTCAACGAAATAGCGCAGCGTTCGGATATCCATAATTATTCCCTGAGACTATACCTGCGATGATTTTAATTCATTTCTGTCCGCTTCGGCGGCTCTCTATACTGCTCGCCTGACTTCTTTTTTTCAGGACTATCGCACATGGCCTTCGCGCCAGCTCGCGTTGCCCCCGCCGTGGCGCAACGACTTCAGATCCCGGTACAGGTACTTCTCTACGTCGGGTTATTCATCTTCGCACAATATCTGGTGAACAGGTGGCAGGTACCGCTGCCGGCTAACCTGGTCGGCATGGTGATGCTCCTGCTGCTGATCGTCTGCCGGGTGATACCGGTAAGCTGGGTGCGCGCCGGCGCCCGCTGGCTGCTGGCGGAGATGCTGCTGTTTTTCGTCCCGGCGGTGGTCGCGGTGGTGAACTACGCCCAGCTGTTGATGGTCGATGGTTGGCGGATTTTTCTGGTGATTGCCTTAAGCACGCTGATGGTGCTCGGCGCCACCGCCTGGGTCGTTGACAAGGTCTATCGTTACGAAGTGGGCAGGTTAAAAAAATGAGCGATGCCGTGCTGAGTATCCTGTGCCTGGTGGCGACGCTGGTCCTCTATTACGCCAACAAAAAACTGTATCGCCGTTTTCATAAACTCCCTCTGATGCCGCTGGTGTTCACGCCGATCCTGCTGGTGCTGATTCTGGTGGTAGGCCACATCTCTTATCAGAGCTATATGGGAGAGACCCACTGGCTGCTGTGGCTGCTGGGCCCGGCGACCATCGCCTTTGCCGTTCCGGTGTATGAAAATGTCGCGGTGATTAAACGCCACTGGATGTCGCTCAGCGCCGGGGTGGTGACGGCGGTAGTGGTGGCTGTCACCAGTTCCGTATGGCTGGCGCGCGGGTTTATGTTGTCTGATGAAATTCAGCGTAGCCTGGCGGTGCGCTCGGTGACCACGCCCTTTGCGCTGGCGGCGGCGAAACCGCTCGGCGGTCAACCCGATCTGGTGGCGCTGTTTGTGGTGATCACCGGCGTGTTTGGCATGGCGGTGGGAGATATGCTGTTCTTACGTCTTGCTATCCGGGAGGGGATGGCGAAAGGAGCCGGGTTCGGCGCGGCTTCCCATGGTGCGGGAACGGCGCGCTCGTATGAGCTGGGCCAGCAGGAGGGCGTGGTGGCCAGCCTGGTGATGATGCTGTCAGGCGTAGTGGTGGTGCTGGCTGCGCCGGTCGTCCGCTGGCTGCTGTTTTAACATTATCGCCAGAGTGAATGTTAATAAATATTGAGGAGAGGAATAGCTATCGGCTATTCCCTGTTTTTGTTATTGATGCATTTAACGGTTCATCATAAAAGATTAAGCCAATTCTTATATCAGCACTGACTTTGTAACTAAATGTTTCTCTGCATGCCCGTATTTAATTATGGGGCAAATATTATATAAATATCCAATTATCTTTGCGAATTTTATAACTTTATAACTCTTTGATTTTTATGGTTTTGAGTATGGCCACGCATGCGTTGCGATGTTATGTCGCAAAAAATCAATTTTTACATTAATAATTGAGTTCTTACCTCATGCTAGTTATTATTTTTACGCGAGCTTGTATTATTGAATGGATTCAAATGCTGGTCGTTTATTTATGAATAATATTAATTGTCATAAACCATATGTCATGTAAATACATGCATGACGCCGCGCTGCTTGAATTTCATTCTCTAATATCGCTGCATAAAGCAATTGACGGACTGATTGTCGTTTATAATGGATATGGGAATAAATATGAAGATGAGTAAAAAATTTCTGGCGGGTGCCCTGATTTTCTCTGCCTGCAGCGCGCTGTCTACCGTTGCGCAGGCTGATAACACCATTACCTTTAATGGTATTGTTTCCGATACCACCTGTACGGCGACCATTGATGGCGGTGTAACGGCTATTGATATGGGCACCACCTCAGTGGCGGATCTGAAAGCGTATACCTTCGGCGCTGCCAAGAACTTTTCCTTTAGCTTAGCTGATTGCCCGACCGCGGAAGAAGGTGGCAACAGTATCGCCCGCGTCACTTTTGGCGGTGTTTCCGATACCGCGAACAGCGATTATTTTAAAAACCAGGCAACTGATGAGCCGGCAACCGGCGTCGCTGTGGCCCTTTTCGACGAAGCGGGCAATGTGATGAAGAATAACGAAGAGGGTTCTGATGTTGATATCTCTTCGGGTGCAGCAACCATTCCGTTCACCGTAAAAATGGTGAAATCGGGTGATGCCGATCCGACGAAAGGTACCGTTCAGACAACCGTGACTTATAACGTGACCTATCATTAATTCGGCTTCTTGTTGAATGGAGAAAGGGGAATCGCCTGCTATTCCCCTTAAATTAAACATATGAGATATCCTTTTTTTGCGATCGGTTTATTGCTGTCTTCTTCCTTCGCGCAGGCCAGCGTGGTCGTTGGCGGTACGCGTCTGGTTTTTGATGGTACGAAAAATAACGCTGTAATAACGGTTGAGAATAAAGATCAGAACAGCAATATCGTTCAGTCCTGGCTCTCGGTGGTTGATGCAGCCTCACCTGCCAAAGACGCATTTATTATTACGCCGCCGCTGTTTCGTCTCAAAGCCGGGGAGAAAGGATTTGTCCGCGTAGTTCGATCAGGAAAGAAATTACCCGACGATCGCGAGTCGATGTTTTGGCTCAATATTAAAGGGATCCCGGCAACAGAATATGTACCTGATAAAAATGTCGTACAGTTTGCGATTAATTCGAAAATAAAATTGATTTATCGACCCGCTGCGTTAAAAGGTAATACACCGGAAGCGTACGCTGAAAAATTACAGTGGGGGAAAGAGGGGGCGTCGGTGACGGTAAAAAATAACTCACCGCTGTATATGAATTTCTCACAGGTTAGCCTTAACGGTAAAAATATTTCTGGCGCATGGTTTGCTGCCCCGTTTTCCATCTTAAAAATACCCGTGCAGAGTAGCCTGTCGGCGACAGGAAAAAAAGAGATCACATGGAGCGTGATTAATGATTATGGTATGTCAGGGAAGAAATATACCGCTATCATTCAGTAGCGTTGAGCTGCTATTTTCAACTAAAAGTATCTGCGTCGCTATTATTCTGTGCCTAAGTACTCTACCCTCTCGCGCGGAGGCCGGCGAATATTTCAACCCAAATTTACTCGAAGTCGCCGAGAGTCCTGCGGCTTCGGTTGATCTATCCTATTTTTCGCAAGATGGCATACCGCCGGGCACCTATCACCTGGATGTTTACATCAACGATAAGTACGTCAGTTCAGACTCGCTGACTTTTCAGGAAATTAGCCATGACGCAGGCGCGACTGCTTCTCCCTGCCTGTCCGCGGAGTATCTGAATTCATGGTTGATTAATACCACCGCCTATCCGCAGTTGTTCGAGGCAGGGGAAACCTGCGCCCGGCTGTCGGCGATCCCCGGGATGACGTTCTCGGTATCTCTTGCCCAGCAGCGCATTGATTTTACCGTGCCGCAGGCCGCCATGCTGAATCGCCCCAGAGACTATATTCCCGAGAGCCAGTGGCAACAGGGGATCAACGCCGGTCTTCTCAACTATAGCGTCACCGGGCAGCGTAATGCGCCGCGGCATAACGGCGCCACTATCGACAGTCAGTTCGTCAGCCTGCAGCCAGGGCTGAATCTGGGACCATGGCGCCTGCGCAACTACAGCACCTATAGCCACAGCGATAACAACAGCCGCTGGGAGTCGGTTTACTCCTATCTTGCCCGCGATATTCACACCCTACGCAGCCAGCTGGTGGTCGGTAATACGTATACCTCTTCCGGCATTTTCGACAGTTTGAGTTTTACCGGTCTGCAGCTCAGTTCGGACAAAGAGATGCTGCCGGATAGCCTGCATGGCTTTGCGCCGACGATTCGAGGGATCGCGCGCACCACCGCGGAGGTCTCGGTTTATCAGAATGGTTACAGCATTTATAAAACCACCGTCGCTCCCGGCGCCTTTGAAATTAACGATCTGTACGCCACCGGCAGCGCCGGCGACCTGTACGTCAACATTAAAGAGTCTGACGGCAGCGAGCAAAACTTTGTGGTGCCTTTCGCGTCGCTGGCGATCCTGCAACGTGAGGGCCAGCTGGACTATGCGCTGAGCAGCGGCAGGACGCGATCGGGTAGCTCCGACGATAAAGAATATAACTTTATTCAGTCTTCCCTGGCCTATGGCGCCACCAGCAACATCACTCTTTATACTGGTTTCCAGCAGGCGGAAGATAAATATACCAACCTGTTGTTAGGCGCTGGCTTTAATCTCGGTACTATCGGTGCGCTGTCGTTTGATGGCTCTCAGTCGTGGGCCGACGTGAAAACCAGCGATACGGCCTCGTCAACCAGTAAAGAGCAAGGGCAATCGTATCGCGTCCGCTTCAGTAAAAGCTTTCTGCAGACGGGCACCAGCTTTTCCGTGGCCGGTTATCGCTACTCCACCTCGGGATATTATTCGTTTCAGGACTTTGTCGATAACTCTTCCACACAGGGCGACTGCTGTACGCAGAGCGGCAGAACGAAAGGCCGATTTGACGCATCGCTGTCGCAGACGCTGTTTGGCTATGGTTCGCTCTCGCTTTCGTTGGTCAATGAGACCTACTGGGACAGTTCGCGTATGGAATCGGTGGGCGTGGGTTATAGCGGGTCGATTGGCAAGGCCTCCTACTTTATTAACTATTCCTATAACCGCAATGTGCAAAGCAGCGATGACAGCGACAATAACCGGCCGGCCAGCGATACGGTCGTCTCCCTGACGTTAAGTATTCCGCTTGGTGAGACGCTTTCGGCAAATTACACCCTGAACCATGGTCGGCATAACGACACCACGCACAGCGTGGGGCTCAACGGCTCGGCGTTCGAGGATCGCTCCCTGAACTGGAGCTTGATGGAAGGGTACAACACGCAGGATAAAAGCACCTCCGGTAACCTCAGCGTCAACTACCAGAGTTCGAAAGGGGATGTGGCTGGCAGCTATGGCTACGACCGCTACAGCAATCACTACAACTATTCGCTGCGCGGGGGCATGGTCGCCCATGCGGGCGGACTCACGCTATCACGCTTTCTGGGCGAGAGTTCTGCGCTGGTCGAAACGCCTGGCGTCAGCGATGTGACAGTGCGCGGTCAGACAAACGTGACGACGGATGCCGCCGGATATGCGGTGGTGCCTTACGTCCGTCCGTACCATCGTAACAGCCTGGCGCTGGATGAACAGGAAATACCTGGCGCTGAAGTGGATAACGTCGCGAGAACGGTGGTTCCGACGCGCAATGCGATCGTCAAAGTGAAGTACGACACGCGAATTGGCTATAAGGCGATGCTCACCCTGCGTACCCGCAATGGCGTGGTGCCTTTCGGCGCGCTGGTGACCCTCGATAATGATCACGGTAGCGCGTCGCGCAGCAATATCGTTGGCGATGAGGGGCAGGTGTATCTGACGGGGCTGCAGAAAAAAGGCCAGCTGTTAGCGCGCTGGGGGGAGAAAAGCAGTGAGCAGTGCACCGTTCATTATGACTTCTCCAGCATGGCTCTTGGCGACGATATTCTGTTCTATCAGGCCGAATGTCGGTAATGGATGCAGGTTTTCAACATGGAAGAGGGGCTGATATGAATATGCGAGACGGCAGCACAAGGGGCCTCCTGGTGGCCAGCCTTTTGCTGCTCTCCCTTCCGGCGCTGGCTTATGAGGGCAGCAGCACGGTCAATTTTAACGTCACGGGCACCATCGAAGCGCCTTCCTGTGAGGTGGCCGTGGAGCCGTCGAACAGTATCGATTTAGGCACCGTCTCCTCGCAGACGTTCTCCGGACATGCCGGGGCGAGCGGCGCCAGCGTGCCGGTTAAGCTGGTCTTTTCCAGCTGTTCCGCCGATGCGTCGGCGGTGACCATCGCGTTTAGCGGCACCAGCTTCGATAGCACCCACGCTTCAATCTATAAAAACTTCCAGACTGGCAGCAGCGGTGCCAGCGGCGTCGGTTTGCAGTTGCAGAGCATGGCCGACCAGCAGCCCCTTGGCCCCGGCGACCAGTATCTCTATACCTTTGGGGACGATGCGGATATCCATACCTTTAATATGGTGGCACGTATGTATTCGCCCTATGGCCAGGCGAACCCCGGCATCGTCGGGTTTACCGCCACGTTTGATGTGGTCTACAAATAATATTTCGACAGGGATGAGTATGAAAAAACTGATCTTCTTATGCATGCTGGTACTGTGCCCCCTCTATAGCTGGGCGACCTGCAGCGGAACTAACTCTGGCGATGTCTCAATGACCAACCTGCCGGAAAAGATCCTGGTCAACGCCGGGAGCTATACCGCCGGCACCGTGCTGTATGACTCGGGAAAAATTACCCGCGCGCAAACAGCATTTACCAACTGTCAGGGCAACGTCTATGCGGTATTTGCCTGGTCCTCGAACAATGCCGGGGCGCTGATAGGGGATAATATCTATGCCACCTCGGTGCAGGGGATTGGCCTCCGCGTCAAGGTGTGGCTCAATATCAGCGGTGAATATGAAGGTGATACTGATGATTTCAGCCCCGACTCGCAGGTACATTATATCGGGGATGTGAACTATTACCTCGGTAAGCCTACCGGTCTGTTTGATTATTATGCCTCGACCCATTACACCCCGGCATATCAGCTGCAGCTGGTGGCCACCGGCGGCGCTATTGCCAGCAACAGTCAATTATCGTTCAGCGATCCGGTGGCCACGGTATCGGCAAAAGATAATGGCGGGACAATCTCCATTTCCCGGCTGCACATTAGCGGCACCACCAGCATCCAGATGATCCCGATGGGATGCATCGTTAGTAGCAATAATCTCAGTTTTTCCATGGGCAGCATCAATGCCAGCGAGTTTAACACGGCGACGAAAGTGGGGTCAGCACGCCAGTCTTTGACTCTCTCCTGCGAACCGGGGACCAACGTCTCAATGAGAGTGGCGGCGGCGCAAGCGAGTGGGGATAACCCTGGCAACACGGTGATGGCCTTAACGGCAGGGGAGAATGTCGCCACCGGGGTGGGGGTTCAGTTGAATATGGATGGCGAAGCGCTGCCGTTAAATACCGATATCAGCCTCTATACTTCGAGCCGCACGACGGTGACCAACAGCGGCGCGGACGCCAGCTACAGCTATTTCACCAATCCCGACAGCCCCGGAGGCGCAGCGGCCATGCAGACGCTCGCTTTATCCACTAACTATTACAGGACGGGGAGCGCGGTGACCGCGGGGACAGCCAACGCCACCGGGGTGATCACCTTTACTTATAACTGAGGGGAGAATCCCTTCCCCGAACGATGCCGGGGAAGGGAGAGGACGATTAATGCGCCTGGCCGCGTTCGATACCGATCCCGGTTTGTGAACGGATAAACTGGGCGCGGAACTGCTCGCGCTCGCGCATCCCTTCCGGTGAGTTATCGGTGGCGGAGAAGACCCAGATGCCAATGAACGCGATGGCAATGGAGAACAGCGCCGGATATTCATACGGGAACAGCGCTTTCTCATGGCCGAGGATCTGCACCCAAATGGTGGGGCCGAGGATCATCAGAATGACCGCAGTCAGCAGGCCCAGCCAGCCGCCGACCATCGCGCCGCGGGTGGTCAGCTTCGACCAGTACATCGACAGCAGAATAATCGGGAAGTTACAGCTGGCGGCGATGGAGAAGGCCAGGCCGACCATGAAAGCAATATTCTGATTTTCAAACAGAATACCCAGCAGAATGGCCACCACCCCAAGGATCAGTACGGTGATCTTGGAGACCTTCAGCTCCTGACGCTCGGTCGCGCCCTTGCGGAAGACGTTGGCGTACAGGTCGTGCGACACCGCTGACGCGCCGGCGAGGGTCAGGCCCGCCACCACCGCGAGGATAGTGGCGAAGGCTACCGCAGAGATAAACCCGAGGAACAGGTTGCCGCCAACCGCATCCGCCAGGTGCACCGCCGCCATGTTATTGCCGCCGATAAGCTGTCCGGCCGCGTCTTTAAACGCCGGGTTCGCGCCGACCAGCATGATGGCGCCGAAGCCGATGATAAAGGTCAGGATATAGAAATAGCCCATAAAACCGGTGGCGTAGAAGACGCTTTTACGTGCTTCTTTGGCGTCGCTCACGGTAAAGAAGCGCATCAGAATATGCGGCAGGCCAGCGGTACCGAACATCAGACCAAGACCCAGAGAGAGCGCGGATATCGGATCTTTCACCAGTCCGCCGGGACTCATAATCGCCGCCCCTTTCGGGTGGACCGCCATCGCCTCGGTAAACAGGTTATTGAAGCTGAAGCCGACGTGCTTCATGACCATAAAGGCCATAAAACTGGCGCCGCACAGCAGCAGAACCGCTTTAATAATCTGCACCCAGGTAGTCGCCAGCATGCCGCCGAACAGGACATAGAGCACCATCAGCACGCCAACCAGCACTACGGCGACATGGTAATTAAGGCCGAACAGCAGCTGGATCAGCTTGCCGGCGCCCACCATCTGGGCAATCAGATACAGGGCCACCACCACCAGCGAACCGCAGGCGGAGAGGGTGCGGATCGGCCCCTGCTTCAGGCGATAAGAGGCGACGTCGGCAAAAGTGTAGCGGCCAAGATTGCGCAGACGTTCAGCAATTAGAAACAGGATAATCGGCCAGCCGACGAGAAAGCCCAGCGAGTAGATCAGCCCATCGTAGCCGGAGGTATACACCAGCGCGGAGATACCGAGGAACGACGCCGCTGACATAAAGTCGCCGGCAATCGCCAGCCCGTTCTGGAAGCCGGTAATATTGCCGCCGGCGGTGTAGTAATCGCTGCGCGAACGCACCCGTTTTGAGGCCCAGTAGGTGATGTACAGCGTCAGGGCGACGAAAATCAGGAACATGACAATCGCCTGCCAGTTGGTCGGCTGGCGCTGTACCGCGCCGGTAATAGCGTCTGCGGCGTGAGCGCCGAGGGGCAGCAGCGTGGCGGCGAGCGCCGTCAGGACTCTCTTGATCATGCTTTTACCTCGTTGAGAACGCTTTTGGTCAAACGGTCGAATTCACCGTTAGCTCGCCAGACATAAATACCGGTCAGGATAAACGAAATGACGATCACGCCAATGCCGAGCGGGATCCCGCGGGTGACGCTGGTTCCGGCGTGCAGCGGGGTGCCGAGCCAGCCGGGTGCAAAGGCGATAAGCAAAATAAAGCCCACGTAGATCACTAACATAATCACTGACAGAATGGCGGCAAACCGTTGCCGTGATGCAACTAACTCCCTGAAATGCGCACTATTTTCTATCCGCTGACAAAGTTGTTCATTCATCTTAGCGTCTCCAGAGGTCTCCCTTTCGTCATCCACTCGGCGGACGCTGGCGACAGCAACCCCTCCGGCGACGGAGCCGGGACAGGTTTTGCTGACGGCGTTCCTGCGAGTGAAATCCTGGGGGAGGGACTTATTTTTATCCTCTCCCCGGAAGGGGAGAGGGTGTAGGGAATCGGTCCTTACTTACGATGGCATGGTAATGGCCTGCTTCTCTTCGAGCAGTTTTTCCACGACGCCAGGATCGGCGAGGGTCGAGGTATCGCCGAGGTTGCTGGTGTCGCCTGCGGCAATCTTACGCAGAATGCGGCGCATGATTTTGCCCGAGCGGGTTTTCGGCAGCGAATCGGTCCAGTGCAGCACATCCGGCGTCGCCAGCGGACCGATCTCTTTGCGTACCCAGTTACGCACTTCGGCATACAACTCCGGCGTCGGTTCTTCGCCGTGATTGAGCGTCACGTAGGCATAGATGGCCTGGCCTTTGATGTTATGCGGGATCCCCACCACCGCCGCTTCGGCGATTTTTGGGTGCGACACCAGCGCCGATTCGATCTCGGCGGTCCCCAGACGGTGTCCGGAGACGTTCAGGACGTCATCCACCCGGCCGGTGATCCAGTAATAGCCATCTTCATCACGACGCGCGCCGTCGCCGCTAAAGTACATATTTTTGAAGGTGGAGAAGTAGGTTTGCTCAAAGCGCTCATGGTCGCCGAACAGGGTACGCGCCTGGCCGGGCCAGGAGTCGGCGATGGCGAGGTTGCCCTCGGTGGCGCCATCCAGCGGCAGGCCTTCGTTATCCACCAGCACCGGCTGGACGCCGAAGAACGGACGCGTCGCGGAGCCGGCCTTCAGCTCAATCGCGCCCGGCAGCGGAGTGATCATAAAGCCGCCGGTTTCGGTCTGCCACCAGGTGTCCATCACCGGGCACTTCTCGTTACCGATCTTCTTCCAGTACCACTCCCAGGCTTCCGGGTTAATCGGTTCGCCGACCGAGCCAAGAATGCGCAGCGAGGAGCGGTCTGTGCCTTCGATAGCTTTGTCGCCTTCCGCCATCAGGGCGCGAATAGCCGTCGGGGCGGTATAGAGAATGCTGACCTTATGCTTATCGACGACCTGGCACATGCGCGCCGGCGTAGGCCAGTTCGGCACCCCTTCGAACATCAGGGTGGTGGCGCCGCAGGCCAGTGGGCCGTACAGCAGATAGCTATGGCCGGTGACCCAGCCCACGTCGGCGGTGCACCAATAAATATCGCCCGGATGGTAGTCGAAAACGTATTTAAAGGTGGTGGCCGCATAGACCAGATAGCCGCCGGTGGTGTGCAGCACCCCTTTCGGTTTACCGGTGGAGCCGGAGGTATAGAGGATGAACAGCGGATCTTCGGCGTTCATTTCGACGGGCCGGTGTTCGGCGCTGGCGTTCGCAATCAGGTCGCTCCACCACAGATCGCGGCCTTCCTGCCAGTCGATATTGCCGCCGGTGCGTTTCAGGACCACCACGTGCTCAATGCTTTTCACGTTCGGGTTTTTCAGCGCGTCATCGACGTTTTTCTTCAGCGGGATGGCGCGACCGGCGCGCAGCCCTTCGTCAGCGGTGATCACCAGGCGTGAGCTGGAGTCGATAATGCGTCCGGCCACCGCCTCCGGCGAGAAGCCGCCGAAAATGACCGAGTGGATTGCCCCGATGCGGGCGCAGGCCAGCATCGCCACCGCGGCTTCCGGCACCATCGGCATATAGATAGCAACCACGTCGCCTTTTTTAATCCCGAGGTCGAGCAGCACATTGGCGAAACGGCACACGTCGGCATGCAGTTCACGGTAGGTGATGTGCTTGCTTTGGCTGGCGTCATCGCCTTCCCAGATGATGGCGGTTTGATCGCCGCGTTCGGCGAGGTGGCGGTCGAGACAGTTAGCGGCGAGGTTCAGGGTGCCATCTTCATACCATTTGATGGAAATATTACCCGGTGCGAAGGAGGTGTTCTTTACACGGGTATAGGGCCGCATCCAGTCAAGGATCTTGCCCTGCTCGCCCCAAAATGTATCAGGGTCGGTTATGGATTGTTGGTACTGCGCCTTGTACTGATCCGGGTTAATCAGGCAACGTTCCGCAATATTAGCGGGAATAGGGTGTTTGTGAATTTGGCTCATGGCTTTTTTTCTCCTTTGAACTTGTTAAATATATGTCAAACAAACGTTAAGAGTAGGGGTTTTGACAGCTTTGTTTGTTAATTGGGGGGCAGATCACGCAATGATTAAACTGGGTGAAATTTCATCAAATGAAACTTTGAAGCGAAATAATTACGCAAATGAATTTATAGAAACGGAAGCTGTGAAATTTTTTTTATTACAAATACTTATGCAATATAACTGGGGGAAATTCGCTGCTTTATGCATAAAAGCAGAGGAAAGCCCTGTTCTTAAAGGCTTGCGCAGCATGCCGTGCAAATGATACTGATATTGCGCGTTAAATAACCCCACAAAGCAACGCAACACAATTCATACCCCCTGCAGTGGGTACCATGACGAAAAGGAATGGTGCCTTTCATTGAGGAAGTCAGTAGTGAAGAAAACAAAAAAAGTCAGTCTGGCCTGGCAAATTTTGCTAGCCCTGGTGCTGGGTATCCTTCTGGGCAGTTATCTGCATTACCACGCTGAAAGTCGCGATTGGTTAATTAGCAATTTGCTGACGCCGGCGGGCGATATCTTTATCCATCTGATTAAAATGATCGTGGTCCCGATTGTCATTTCGACCCTGGTGGTCGGGATTGCCGGCGTGGGTGACGCCAAACAGTTAGGGCGGATCGGTGCCAAAACCATTATCTATTTCGAAGTGATCACCACGGTGGCGATTGTGCTGGGTATCACCCTGGCCAACGTCTTCCAGCCGGGGACGGGCATTGATATGTCGCAGCTGGCGGCAGTTGATATTTCGAAATATCAGAACACCACCGCCGAAGTGCAGAGCCATGCGCACGGCCTGATGGGCACCATCCTGTCGCTGGTGCCGACCAATATCGTGGCATCGATGGCGAAAGGCGATATGCTGCCGATTATCTTCTTCTCGGTGCTGTTTGGCCTGGGGCTCTCCTCGCTGCCGGCGACCCACCGTGAGCCGCTGGTGACGGTCTTCCGCTCTATCTCCGAGACTATGTTTAAAGTCACCCATATGGTGATGCGCTATGCGCCGGTCGGGGTATTCGCCCTGATTTCGGTAACCGTCGCCACCTTCGGTTTCGCCTCGCTGTGGCCGCTGGCCAAGCTAGTGTTGCTGGTTTACTTTGCGATCCTGTTCTTCGCGCTGGTGGTGCTGGGGATTGTCGCGCGCCTGTGTGGTCTGAGCATCTGGATCCTGATCCGCATCCTGAAAGATGAGCTGATTCTGGCTTATTCTACCGCCAGTTCGGAGAGCGTACTGCCGCGCATTATTGAGAAGATGGAAGCCTACGGCGCGCCGGCGTCGATCACCAGCTTTGTGGTGCCGACCGGTTACTCCTTCAACCTCGATGGTTCAACGCTGTATCAGAGCATCGCGGCGATCTTTATCGCCCAGCTGTACGGTATTGACCTCTCTATCTGGCAGGAGATTACCCTGGTGCTGACCCTGATGGTGACCTCGAAAGGGATCGCCGGCGTGCCGGGCGTCTCCTTCGTGGTGCTGCTGGCCACCCTGGGTAGCGTCGGGATCCCGCTGGAAGGGCTTGCCTTTATTGCCGGCGTCGACCGTATCCTCGATATGGCGCGTACCGCGCTGAACGTGGTGGGTAATGCGCTGGCGGTGCTGGTTATCGCCAAGTGGGAGCATAAGTTCGATCGCAAAAAAGCGCTGGCCTATGAACGCGAAGTGCTGGGCAAGTTTGATAAAACCGCCCAATAAAACACAAAGCCCGGCGCGATAGCGCCGGGCTTTTTCTTATCCTTTACTAATCCGGTCAAACTCTTCGCAGCCGGTATCAAACCCCTCCAGGCAACTGACGTTGAGCCAGTGCAGCGCCTTCTGCTTATTCGGTTCGATAAAGCCTTTCTCTCCCTGCTGGAACATCATCCCGGCCCAGTATTCGGCATAGCCGGTGCGGGAAAGTGATGAACTGCCTTTAAAGTATTCACTTGCTTTCACATCATCCTCCGGGCCGTGTACGCCGCTGGCGTAGATCAGCCCCAGCAGCATCTGGGCATCTACCGCCGCATCGCTTTCGCTATCCCGGGCAGCATCCTGCAGCAGCGTGATGGCGTGTGCTACGTCGGTGGCGCCAGCCTGACGGTTGACCAGCACCCGCGCGAGGACGATCTCTCCGGATTTACTGCCGGCCTCGACGGCTTTTTCCGCCAGCTGGCGGGCCTGCGGATAGTCCGCCTGTTGGGGGTTACGGATTTTGAGCTGCGCCAGCAGCGCCAGCGCATCGCCATCGCCCTGGGCGGCCGCCTTCTGCGCCCAGTATTCGGCTTTTTGATAATCGCCGGAGCTGACCCAGGTATCGGCAAGGTAATATTGCGCGCGTCGATCGCCGGCTTCGGCCTGCTGTTGATACTGACTGCCAGGTTCGGTGGCCACCGCTGCGCCGCTGGTGAAAACCAGTAGAAATAAAAAGAGGTATTTCATTTGTATTTATTATCAGTAAGGAACATAGCGCGCAGTATAAAGGGAGGCGAAAAAGAAGAAAATGGCGGGTATCGGTAGGTAGGGCCGATTTGCGCTACCTGACCGTAGGCCCGCGCAAGCGCAGCGCCGCCGGGCGACAGACTGTGGACACGGAGCCGCTTGTGTGCCGGGTGGCGGCTGCGCCTGACCCGGCCTACGGATGGAGATGCTCCTGCCAACCGTAGGCCCGCGCAAGCGCAGCGCCGCCGGGCGACAGACTGTGGACACGGAGCCGTTTATGTGCCGGGTGGCGGCTGCGCCTGACCCGGCCTACGCATCGCGCGAGCCGGGTCAGACCGCCGAACCTTAACCCATCGCGCTTTCGCGCAGGCGGGATTTCAGCTTGTTGTACTCGTCGATCACGTACTGTTCCGCGGCGCGCTGATCGGCAATCCGCTCAACGTTGACCGCGCAGTACTTGTACTCCGGCGTTTTGGTTATCGGACTCAGGTTCTCTGAGACCAGTTCGTTACAGGCGCCGATCCACCACTGGTAGGTCATGTACACCGCGCCTTTATTCGGCCGATCGCTGACCTGCGCGCGGGTGATGATGCGCCCCTTACGCGAATTGACCCATACCAGCGCTTCATCTTCGATGCCTAGCCGTTCGGCATCGGCGGTGTTGATTTGCGCATAGCCTGGTTCATCCGCCAGCGCCGCCAGCGCCGCGCAGTTACCGGTCATTGAACGGCACGAGTAATGGCCGACCTCGCGCACCGTCGACAATACCATCGGGTACTCATCGGTAAGCTTATCGATCGGCGCGACCCAGTCGCAGGTGAAGAACTGCGCCAGTCCGTTCGGGGTATCGAACTTCTCTTTAAACAGATACGACGTTCCCTGATCGGCGTCGGACTCATCGCGGCACGGCCACATGACATAGCCGAGCTCACCCATTTTCTCGTAGGTGGCGCCGTAGAAGTCCGGGCACAGATGCCGCAACTCGTCCCAGATCTCCTGGGTGTTGTTGTAGTGCATCGGATAGCCCATCCGGGTGGCGATTTCGCTGATGATCTGCCAGTCGGTTTTCAGATCCCACTTCGGCTCCACCGCTTTAAAGAAGCGCTGGAAGCCGCGGTCCGCTGCGGTATACACGCCTTCGTGCTCGCCCCACGAGGTGGACGGCAGGATGACGTCAGCCGCGGAGGCGGTTTTGGTCATGAATATGTCCTGGACGATAACCAGTTCCAGATCGTCGAACGCTTTGCGGACCGCCGAGAGTTCGGCGTCGGTCTGCAGCGGATCCTCACCCATAATGTACGCCGCCCGCACTTCACCGTGCGCCGCGCGGTGCGGCAATTCGCTGATGCGATAGCCGGTATGCGCAGGCAGGCTTTCCACGCCCCAGGCTTTGGCGAATTTCTCGCGGTTCTCCGGGAACTTGACGTACTGATAGCCCGGATAGGTATCTGGTAGCGCACCCATATCGCAGGCGCCCTGAACGTTGTTCTGGCCGCGTACCGGGTTGACGCCGACGCTCGGCTTGCCGAGGTTGCCGGTGAGGATCGCGAGGCTGGTCAGCGACCGCACCGTCTCCACGCCCTGGTAGAACTGGGTGACGCCCATGCCCCACAGGATGGCGGCGGATTTGGCGCTGGCATACATCCGGGCGCAGGCGCGGATCTCCTGGGCGCTGACCCCGGTGATCTCCTCCACCGACTCCGGCGTATAGCCTTCAACGATTTTGCGATACTCCTCGAAGCCTTCGGAACGGCTGGCGACGAAGGATTTATCGTACAGATCCTCTTCAATAATCACGTGGCCAATGGCGTTGAGCAGCGCGATGTTCGAGCCGTTCTTCAGCGCAATGTGCATATCGGCGATGCGCGCGGTTTCAATTTTGCGCGGGTCGCAGACGATAATTTTCGCCCCGTTGCGTTTAGCGTTAATGACGTGATTCGCCACGATAGGGTGGGAATCCGCCGGGTTGTAACCGAAGATAAACACCAGATCGGTGTTATCAATCTCCGTGATGGCATTACTCATGGCGCCGTTACCGACCGACTGGTGCAGACCTGCAACCGAAGGGCCGTGTCAGACGCGAGCGCAGCAGTCGACGTTATTGGTACCAATAACGGCGCGCGCGAATTTTTGCATCACATAGTTGGTTTCATTACCGGTGCCGCGGGAGGAGCCGGTGGTTTGGATCGCATCCGGGCCATATTTGGCTTTAATGGCGCTGAGGCGGGTGGCGACGTAATCCAGCGCCTCGTCCCAGGAGACGGATTCCAGCTTGCCGCCGCGTTGACGGCGGATCATGGGGGTTTTCAGGCGCGGCGTTAGGATCTGGGTATCGTTAATGAAGTCCCAGCCATAATAGCCCTTCAGGCACAGGGTTCCCTGGTTGGTTTTCCCCTGCGCCGCTTCAGCCCGAACGATTTTGCCGTTATCGACCACCAGGTTGATTTTGCAACCTGATGCGCAATACGGGCAAACCGTGACGACTTTTTTCATCGGTCTTGCTCCAGTTATTCAATGGGCGCGTTTGCGCTATCGCGCCGTCACTATGCATCTTCTATGCCATATTTTCATTGTGGGTATTCCTTGATGATACGCGGGTTTTTTGGGCGGAATGCTGACGAAAAACAGCCTGTCGACAGATTTGACATGTCGATACCCTGGAGATGTGACGGCGCTTGAAAAAATGTCACCGGGAGAGGAATTTGTCGGCGCAGGCTTGCAGAATCGATCAGACTGACACTAATTCCCGGCGGGCAGAGGCAAAAATGAAACCAGTCATTTTAGTGGTGGATGATGACAGGGCAATGGGCGAGCTGCTCAGCGATGTGCTCGGCGTGCACGCGTTTGAAGTGCTTGTCAGCCAGACCGGCAACGACGCGCTGACGACGGTGGCGCAGCGGGCGGATATCGCGCTGGTCTTACTGGATATGATCCTGCCGGATACCCATGGCCTGCAGGTGCTCCAGCAGCTGCAGCGCACGCGGCCTGAGCTGCCGGTGGTGATGCTCTCCGGTCTGGGCAGTGAGTCTGATGTGGTGGTGGGTCTGGAGATGGGCGCCGATGATTACATCGCCAAACCGTTCAGCTCGCGGGTGGTGGTCGCCCGGGTGAAAGCGGTACTGCGACGCAGCGGGGCGCTGGCCGGCGAGGCGTCGGGCGCCGGTGCTGGCCTGACGTTTAACGGCTGGCGGCTGGATACCACGCGCTGTGAACTGTATAACCCGCAGCAGCAGGCGATCCCGCTGACCCAGGGAGAATATGGCCTGCTGCTGGCGCTGGCGCAGAACGCGCGCCGGGTATTGAATCGCGAACAGCTGCTGGCGCTGACTCATAATGAAAGCACCGAGGTATTCGACCGGACCATCGATGTGCTGATCATGCGCCTGCGGCGCAAAATTGAGCTCAACCCGCATCAGCCGACGTTGATTAAAACCCTGCGCGGTCTGGGCTATGTCTTTTCCGCCGACGTGACCCACAGCGAGAAGGCGGCGTAGGGCGGGTTTGCTGCCAACCCGCTGTTGACTTTATTTGGTGCAGGGAGTTTACTTTTTTTATTAAAGTGACACTCTGGGTTAATCTATGGCAACAAAATTAAACTGGCTGCTGCAAAACAGCGCTCCCGGAGATGTGATCCTTCAGTCCTGGTTAAGCCAGCATGCCATCTCTCCCTCTCTGGCCTTTAAATACGCGCAAAGTGGCTGGTTAAAAAAAAGAGGCAACGGCGTATATGCGCGTGCGGGACGTGAGCCGGAGTGGAACGATGCATTAGCATGTTTGCAAAATCAGCTTGCCGCTCCGGTGTATGTTGCGGGGCTCAGTAGCTTAGTCTGGCAGGGCCGTTCACACTATCTACAGCTAAAACAAAACCAGTGCTGGCTTAGTGTGGAAAATAAAGCGCTGCTGCCGAAATGGTTCAGGGAATTCCCGGGTGTGGAGTGGATAGTCATATCGGGGAAAAAACTGCCGGTGCTGGATGATAGATACCGTGTAACGCTTGATATAAAAGGGAAAAAACTCATCGGCAGTGCGCCAGAACTGGCTGCTTACGAGTTGCTGAGCGCGGTGCCGGAGACCCTCTCATTTAACCACGCTGCAGAGCTTTTCCAGGGGCTGGTTAATCTTAATCCTCGTAAAGTAGAGTATCTTCTTTCCGTCAGCCAGTCCGTGCAGGCCAAGCGTTTGTATCTCTTCTTCGCCAGTTTTTACGAGCATGGCTGGCTCAAACGAATCGATAGCCAAAAAATCGATCTGGGAGCGGGCAAGCGGCAAATCGTGGAAAATGGAAAGTTCAATGCTCAATACCAAATCACAGTGCCTGAACGCTTTCAAAAGGAATAAAAAATATGGATATACAGGCGCCTTATTATCGGCAGGTTGCTCTGCTAATGCAGGTTTTACCCTATGTTGCTGTCGAACGGGAATTTGCGCTGAAAGGTGGCACTGCCATCAATCTCTTTATCCGCGATTTCCCTCGATTATCGGTGGATATCGACCTCGCCTGGGTGCCCCTGGAAAGCAGAGCCATCGCTTTACCTCATATACGGGATGCGCTTGCACGTATTGCCGCCAATCTGCAACAACAGGCAGGTATGAGCGCTGTATTACAAGCTAATCGTTCAGATGAGATGCGTGTCATTGTTACTACCGATAGCGCGCAAATAAAGATAGAGGTTTCACCGGTCGCCCGGGGAACATTATATCCACCACAGGAGCGAGAAGTGGTGGGGGCGGTAGAGGACGTTTTTGGCTATGCCAGCCTTCCAGTGGTTTCGTTGCCTGACCTCTACGGTGGAAAATTATGCGCGGCGCTGGATCGCCAGCATCCCAGAGATTTTTATGACGTGAAATTACTTCTTGATGCGCAGGAGCTTGACCGTCCCATTTTCAATGGGTTTATCGCGTATTTACTGAGCCATAATCGGCCTCTGGCTGAAGTGCTGAATCCTCGCTGGAAAGATATTGCTGAACCTTTTTACCGTGAATTCAGCGGGATGACATTTGAGACGATAGCCCTGGAGGAACTGACAGCAGTCCCCAACAGGATGATTGCTGCGTTAAAATCCTGTTTCACACAACAGGATGTCGATTTTTTACTGTCATTTAAACGAGGCGAACCAGACTGGCGTTTAGCGCCGGAAATGCGTATTCAGGATTTGCCTGCCGTGCAGTGGAAATTGCGCAATATTCATCAGATGCCAGCGATAAAACGCGCTGAGTCATTAGATAAACTGGAAAAGGTGCTGGCCGAGTGGCGCAGTTAGTTACCTGGCCCGCCCTTGTTGAACTCAGCGTAAAACAGGCGTGATTTGAATAAACCGTATCCCTTTTCTCGCCATGAAACGCCGTTCTCCTGTGGCATCGCCCTGATAGCGGGATCTACTCGATCTAAACATTCTGCAACTGAATAAACGCCTGCAGCTCAGGGAGCGTTTTGGCGCCGTCGATCGCATTGGCGGCCTGCAGGCTGGCGCGGGCGCAAGCGTGAGCCAGCTGCAGACTGGCGGTTAACGGCCAGCGTTCGTGGCTGCCGTACAGCAGGCCGGCGCAGAAGGCGTCCCCCGCGCCGACGCTGCCGATAATCTCCTCCGGCGGCAGCCGCCATGACGGTACCCAGCGCCCGGCTTCGGTACGGGAAACGCCCCATGCCCCCTCCGGACAATGGATCACTACCCGCTGGCGTACGCCGGCGTCAAGCAATGCGCTGGCGGCGCGGGCGATATTGGCGACGTGCGGCTCGCCGTTGGGTAGACGAATCTCCAGCCCGCTAAACTCGCTGGCTTCCAGTTCATTGATGGTCAGGTAGTCAAGATGCTTCAGCGCCGGCAGGACCAGCGGCCGGTAGCGCGGGTCGCCCTTGCGCGACACCAGATCGAGGGACACCTCATAGCCTCGCTCGCGCATCTGCGCCAGCAGTCGCGCGCTGCGGGTGCCGTACACTTCATCGGGGCGATCGAGGCTTTCGAGCAGCAGCAGATAGCCGAGATGGAAAATTTTCAGCGGCGCATCCAGCGGCTCAAAAGCCGGGAGATCAAGCAGGTGGTTGGCGCCGGGAGAGTGAAAGAAAGTGCGCTGGCCTTCGGCGTCGGTCATCACCTGGGTCATCGAGGTGGGGGCGGAGCTGGTGCGCTGTACGAGCTGGCGATTGATATGGTACTGATCGAGCATGGCGGTGATGTAGTCGCCATCGTTATCCTCGCCAATCAGGCCGACCGCCTGCAGCGGCAGCCCGGCGTGCATTTTGGCCAGGGTCAGCAGGACATTCAGCGGCGCGCCGCCGGTGGCGCGTTCGCTATGGACAATTTCCACCAGCCAGCCGCGCTCCGGCCACTGCCCGATCTGGTGGACATGATCGACCAGCATGTTGCCTGCGGCAATAATGCCTTTCCGTTCCATGATTGCTACTCCGCGCCGTCATATTCGTTAAGCGTAGCGCACAATCGGCGGAACGATTGTGCGCCTGGTTGCGCTTATTTCACGGTCCAGCCTTTGTAAGAGCTGACGTTATTTTTGTCGATCATCGTCACCGGGATCAGTACCGGCGCGGTCGGCGCAGGTTTGCCCTGCAGGATGTCGTAGCCAATCTCCACCGCCTTCGCTGCCATCACCTGTGGGTCCTGCGCTGGGGTGGCGACGAACAGCGAGTTCTTACGCTTCAGCGCCTCTTCGCCGTCCGGGCTGCCGTCGACGCCGACGATGAAGAACTCGCTGCGCTGCGCCTGTTTCGCTGCCAGATCGGCACCAATCGCCGTCGGATCGTTGATCGCGAACACGCCGTCAATCTTCGGATTGGCCGCCAGCAGGGAGGTCATCACCTCCAGGCCGCCTTCCCGGCTGCCTTTGGCGTTCTGGTTGGCGGAGAGGATTTTAATGTCCGGGTGTTTTTTGAACTCCGTTTCGCAGCCTTCGACGCGGTTTTGTACGGCGGAGACCGGCGGCCCGTTGATGATCACCACGTTGCCTTTGTTGTTCAGGCGGTCGCTAATGTATTTACAGGCCAGCTCGCCCGCCTGGGTGTTATCGGAGGTGATGGTGGCGTCGGCCCCTTCGGCGGCGACGTCAACCGCCACCACCACGATCCCGGCCTCTTTGGCCCGCTTCACCGCCGGGCCAATGCCTTTCGAATCGGCGGCGTTGAGGATGATCATATCGACTTTGGCGGCGATAAAGTTATCGATCTGCGCCACCTGCTGGCCCAGATCGTAGCCGCTGGAGACCAGCGTCACTTTGACGTTATCCCCCGCCAGTTTGCGGGCCTCCAGCTCCGCCCCTTTGGTGATCTGTACAAAGAACGGGTTGGCAAGGTCGCCCACCGTCACGCCAATCGCTTTCAGCTCTTTGGCCGACGCAAAAGGGGAGGCGGCCAGCAGCGCGCCAGCACACAGCGCGGTGACTATCGGTTTTAAACGCATTCGCTTTTCCTCGCAGGTAAGATGTTGTTGTTATGCACTTTGATGATGTCGGGTACGGTATTTGTCGATCAGCACCGCAATGATGATCACCGCCCCTTTGATCACCAGTTGCCAGAAGTAGGAGACCCCCATCAGGGTCATGCCGTTATTGAGGGTGGCGATAATTAGCGCCCCCACCAGTGTACCGGTGATGGTGCCGATACCGCCGACGAAGCTGGTGCCGCCGAGAATGACCGCGGCGATGGCGTCCAGCTCGTAGCCGACGCCGAGGTTGCCGTTGGCGCTGTACAGCCGCGAAGCGCTCATCACCCCGCCAAGGCCGGAGAGCAGGCCGCTCATGCCATAGACAAACAGCAGCACCAGCCAGACTTTGATGCCGGTCAGCCGCGCCGCCTGCATGTTGCCGCCCACCGCGTAGATATGCACCCCAAGGGTGGTGCGGCGCAGGATAAACCAGCACACCGCGATCACCGCCAGGGCGATGACTACCAGCCACGGCACCGGGCCGAGGTAGTCATTGCCGATCCACTCGAAGCTGATATCGGAGTTGATCACCGTGGTGCCGTCGGCCAGCAGATAGGCGGCGCCGCGCAGCGCCGTGTAGGTGCCGAGGGTGACGATAAACGGCGGCAGCCCGGCGAAGGCGACCAGCGCGCCGTTGAACAGGCCGAGCAGCAGGCCGAGCATCAGCGCCGCCGGAATCGACAGCAACGCAAACGCCGGGATCAGCGACACCACCATCGCGGCCACTGCGGTGGTGCCAAGGATGGAGCCGACGGAAAGGTCAATGCCGCCGGTGAGGATGATGAAGGTCATTCCCGCCGCCAGCACAATGTTGATCGAGGCCTGGCGGGTGATATTCAGCAGATTGCTTTCCGTGAAAAAGTTGGGGGCGATAAAGCCGAAAACGGCGACGATCAGGATGAGTATCGGCAGAATGCCGACGGTCTGCATCAGGTCGCCCATCAACATTTTTTTCGCCGAAGCGGATTTCGCGACCGGCGCGGAGGTCTCTTTCGGTATGCTCATAGTTGCCCTGCCTTAAGGTGAGAATCGGTCACGCCGGTGGCCAGCGTCATGATACTTTCCTGGCTAATATCACCGGCCTGTAGCTCGCCGGCGATAACGCCCTCGCGCATCACATAGACCCGGTCGCTCATGCCCACCACTTCGGGCAGCTCGCTGGAGATCATCAGAATGGCGACGCCCTGGCGCGCCATGTCGTTCATGATGCGGTAAATTTCGCTTTTCGCGCCGACGTCGACGCCGCGGGTGGGTTCATCGAGGATTAGAATGCGCGGGCCAATCGCCACCCAGCGCGAAATTAACAGCTTCTGCTGGTTGCCGCCGGACAGTCCGCCGGCGCGCACCTGGGCGTGCGGCACGCGGATGTTAAGCAACTGGATGGCGTCATCGGAGATGGTTTGCGCCTTCCGGCGGTTGAGCATCCCCCAGGTCGCGTCGCGCTCCAGCGTCGCCATGGTGATGTTTTCCTGGGCTGCCAGTTCGAGAAACAACCCCTGTTCTTTGCGGTTTTCGGTCAGAAAGCCGATCCCGAGGTCGATGGCTTCCCGCGGCGAGTGGATCACCACCGGCTCGCCGTCGATCTCAATCACCCCGGCGGTGGCTTTGCGCACCCCGAAGATCAGCTGCGCCAGTTCGGAACGCCCGGCGCCGACCAGCCCGGCGAGGCCGACGATTTCGCCGGCATGCACCACCAGGCTGCTGGGCTTAATCTTGCCGCCATCGGTCAGATCCTCGACCCGCAGGCGCGGCTGGCCGCGGGGAATGTCCCGTTCTTTATTGAAGAGATCGCTGAGCGGCCGACCGACCATCATGCGCACCAGCTCCGGCGCGTTGAGCTTGTCGCGCACCAGGCTGCCGACATACTGCCCATCGCGCAGGACGCTGACCCGGTCGGAGAGCTCATACACTTCCGCCATGCGGTGGCTGATATAGATGATCGCCATCCCCTCATCGCGCAGGCGCAGGATGAGCTCGAACAGGCGCTGGGTTTCCCGCGAGGAGAGGGCGGCGGTGGGTTCATCCATCACCAGAATGCGGCTTTGACGGTGCAGGGCGCGGGCGATCTCCACCTGCTGTTGTTCGGCGATGGTTAGGGTCATCACCCGGTCGCTGGCTTTGAACTGGGCGCCGAGACGGTCGATCACCGCCTGCGCCTGGCTGAGCATGGCTTTGCGCTGCACCAGACCACCGCGCGCCAGCTCGCTGCCGAGGAAAATGTTTTCCGCGACGGTCAGGTTCGGCGCCAGCTGCATCTCCTGGTAGATCAATGTGATCCCGGCGGCCAGCGCGTCCTTGGGGCCGCGGATCGTTTGCGGTTTTCCGTCGATCAGGATCTCGCCGCTGGTGGCGGTATAGGCGCCGGCGAGGATCTTCATCAGCGTGCTTTTTCCGGCGCCGTTCTCCCCCATCAGGGCATGGATCTCGCCGGGCCAGACCGTCAGGTCGACGCCCTTCAGCGCGTAGAATTTGCCAAAAACTTTGGCGATATGGCGCATTTCCAGTACCGGCATGGCGGTCATCGCGGCGCTCCTGTCTGTAAGAACAATAGCTGCAGTCCACCACCGGAAAATAAATGCAGAATGTCAGAATCCATTCATATTTGTCATAGTGATAAATAGTTAACCGCGATCACAGTTACGCGGCGTCATTTTCTGCACCGTCACGCTTATCTGCCGACCGATCCTTCACCGGAGTTGTTATGACCGCTCGCCGACACCCGTTTTTCACCAGCGCCCGTGGCCGCCTGCTCTCCTTTAATCTGCTGATGGGCGTGGTCACCCTGTTGGTCAGCGGCGTGGCGGTGTTCGGCTTTCACCACGCCAGCCAGCTGCAGGAGCAGGTGCAGCGCCAGACTCTCAACGACATGCGCGGCAGTATGGATCTGGCGCGGGACACGGCGAATGTCGCCACGGCGGCGGTGCGCCTGTCGCAGGTGGTGGGGGCGCTGGAGTACAAAAGCGAAGCGGAACGGCTGCTGGCGACGCAGCAGGCGCTGAAGCACTCGCTGGCCCAGCTGGCGGCGGCCCCGCTGGCGCAGCAGGAGCAGGCGCGGGTGGCCAATATTATTCGCCGCAGCAACGCGCTGCAGCAGAGCGTGGCGGAGATGCTGGAGCGCGGCCAGCGCCGCCATCTGCAGCGCAATGCGCTGCTGAGTTCGCTTTACCAGAATCAGAGTAACCTGCGCCATCTCGCCGATCTTAACGATCGCGGCGGGGATAAGGCGATCGATCCGCGCCGGCTGGCCGAGATGGACCGGCTGATCGTGGCTGCGATCCATACCGTCACGCCGCGGTCGATCGTCCTGCTACTCGACCAGCTGCGCGGCGCCCTGCCGACACGCAGCGCCGATCCCGCGCTGGCGTTTGTCCTCCCTGATGTGACCCGCGAACTGGCGACGCTGGCCCCGCTGTCGGCCCAGCTGGAGGAGAGCGACCTGACGATCAGCTGGTACATGTATCACATCAAAGCGCTGGTCGCGTTGCTTAACGAAGATATCAATCAGTACGTGACCCGGGTGGCGGAAGCCTCAGAGCAGCGGGCGGCGCAGAGCCATCGGGAGCTGCGCTCCATCAGTATGTTTATTCTGCTTTCCGCGCTGCTGGCGCTGGCGATCACCGGCTGCGCCGGGTGGTACATCTACCGTAATCTCGGCTCGAACCTGACCGCCATCTCGCGGGCGATGTCGCGGCTGGCTCAGGGAGAGCCGAACGTCTCGGTGCCGGCCCTGCAGCGGCGCGACGAGCTGGGGGAGCTGGCGCGGGCCTTTAACGTTTTCGCCCGCAATATGGCGTCGCTGGAGCACACCACCCGGCTGCTGAAAGAGAAGACCAACCAGATGGAGATCGATCGGATTAAGCGCCAGGAGCTGGAGGAGGCGCTGCTGCATAGTCAGAAGATGAAGGCCGTCGGCCAGCTGACCGGAGGTCTGGCGCATGACTTTAACAACCTGCTGGCGGTGATTATCGGCAGCCTTGAGCTGGTGGAGCCGGATGCGCGCGATGCGCCGCGCCTCTCCAGGGCGCTGAAGGCGGCGGAGCGTGGGGCGCTTCTGACCCAGCGGCTGCTGGCCTTTTCGCGCAAGCAGGCGCTGCATCCCCAGGCGGTGGCGATGGCGCCGCTACTGGAGAACCTCAGCGAGCTGATGCGTCACTCCCTGCCGGCGACCTTAAGCCTGGAGATTGAGGCGCAGTCGCCGGCGTGGCCGGCATGGATAGACGTTGGCCAGCTGGAAAACGCCCTGATCAATCTGGTGATGAACGCCCGCGACGCCATGGCGGGGCGCGACGGGGTCATCAAAATACGCACCTGGAATCAGCGGGTCACCCGCAGCAGCGGCCAGCGGCAGGATATGGTGGCCCTGGAGGTGATCGATCATGGCAGCGGGATGTCGCAGGCGGTGAAAGCCCGGGTGTTTGAACCTTTCTTCACCACCAAAGCCACCGGCAGCGGCAGCGGCCTGGGGCTGTCGATGGTGTATGGCTTTGTGCGCCAGTCTGGCGGCCGGGTGGCGCTGGAGAGCGCGCCGGGGCAGGGGACGACGGTGCGGCTGCAGCTGCCGCGAGCGTTGACCGAGGTTGAGAAGGAGGTGGCGCCAGCGGTGGACGAGCCGTCCCCGGCGGGCGAGCGGCTGGCGCTGGTGCTGGAAGATGAAGAGGATGTCCGCCAGACGCTATGTGAACAGCTGCATCAGCTGGGCTGGCTGACGCTGGAAACCGCCAGCGGTGAAGAGGCGCTGCAGCTGCTGGAGGCCTCGCCGGATATTGCCCTGCTGATTAGCGATCTGATGCTGCCCGGCGCCCTGAGCGGCGCCGATGTGATCCATACCGCCCGACGCCGCTTTCCGGCGCTGCCGGTGCTGCTGATCAGCGGCCAGGATTTGCGTCCAGCGCAGAACCCGGCCCTGCCGGAGGTTGAGTGGCTGCGTAAGCCGTTTACCCGCGCCCAGCTGGCGCAGGCGCTGAGCGCGGCGTACGCGAGGATTTGAGATTCCTCCGCTACTCGGGGGGTGTACGCTTGATTAAGGTAGCGGCAGGACTCTGATGAGATTGGCCCCGATGAAACGTTACGCAACCGCACTGCTCTTTTGCACTCTGTCGCTGACCAGCCTGGCCGCTCGCGCCGATATTATCGATGACGCGATCGGCAATATTCAGCAAGCCATTAACGACGCCTATAACCCGGGCAGCAGTCGCTCCGATGACGACGACAGATACGATGACGATGGCCGGTATGATGACGGGCGCTATCAGGGGAGCCGTCAGCAGAGCCGTGACAGTCAGCGCCAGTATGACGAGCGGCAACGCCAGCTGGACGAGCGCCGCCGCCAGCTGGATGAACGCCAGCGTCAGCTCGACCGCGATCGTCGTCAGTTAGAAAGCGACCAGCGTCGGCTGGATGATAGCTACTGATCGCCCCCCGCAGGCCAGCGCTTAATCCAGCGCTATTTCCATCCCGTCATAGCCCGCTTCGAAACCTGTCGGCAGCGGGTTATCCATCATCCAGACGTCAAACTGGTGGCTGATATGGGTGAGGATCACCCGCGGACAGCCAATGACCTGGTTAAGGCTGCGGACGGTGTTTAGATCGTTATGGTTACGCGGGGTCTGCGCGCGCGGCTCATGACTGCAGTCGATGATCATCGCCTGCGGGCGGTTATTGAGCAAAAACTTCAGCGTCTTGTCCGGCAGCCCGGCGGTATCCGAGAGCCAGGCCAGCCGGCTGTGGGCCGACTCCAGCAGATAACCAAAGGTCAGCTTCGAGTGATTAAGGGGTAGGGGCGTCACCCGCAGCCCCTGCAGGTTAAACATCACAAACGGCGTGACGGTATGGCTAAAGTCAAGCAGACCGGGGTGTTTGAGCAGATCGTCGCAGCCGGCGTCATCCGGCGGGCCATAGACCGGAATCGACGCGCCGACTCCCCAGCGCAGCGGAAACAGCCCCTGCACATGATCCAGATGGTAGTGGGTCAGCAGCACCTGTTGAAAGCTGCCGGCGGGATGATGCTCCATCAGATCCGGTCGTCCGGCATCGAGCAGCGTCACGGCGCTGTTGAACGTGACCACTCCGCTACAGGGGCGGCGTCGGTGGCTCTCCTCGCGGCGTGCGCGGCGGCAGGCCGCGCAGTCGCAGCCGAAGACCGGCACCAGCTGAGCGCCGCCGGTGCCGGTTAAGCGGAGGGTCAGGCTCATCGTGTCACCTTTTGTTTATACCAGTTGATCCGCTTCGCGCGCCGCGTGGCTGCGAAGCAGGCGGAAAAATTCATCGACCGATTGTCGGAGACTGCCGTCGTTATTCAATGTCAGGCAGTTGTCCGGCTTATAGCGCGCGGCGCGTTCCAGACGCTGGGCGATTTCCAGCGCGTTTTCCCGGCCGCGCTGCTCCAGCCGCTGGCGCAGCACCGGCGGCGAGACGGCGAGACAGATCGGCACCAGCACCTCGCCGTAGCGTTCCCGGGCCAGCGCCAGATGGGCGCGGGAGCCGTTGGCCACCACGTCAAAGCCGGCGTGCAGCCAGAGGTCGATCTCCACGCCAATGCCATAGTAAGTATTGTTGGCGTGCCAGCTGAGAGCAAAAAGATGCTGCTCGGCGCGGGTAAAAAACTCATGTTCGCTGAGGGCGATATGATTCTCGCTGCCCGCGTTAAACGGGCGGGTTATGTAACGATGGGCCACCAGCAGCTGCGGGTGCTCGCGCTGGCGCAGCGCCGCCAGCAGGCTATCTTTACCGGAGCCGGAGGGGCCAACCAGCCAAATCAGTTTTCCTGGCATTAAAAGACCCTCTTTCCCTGGCGCCAGACATGGTCGATCTGGATATGTTCGCCGCGACGGTGCGCCAGCACCAGGTCGGCGCGTTTCCCCTCGGCGATGACGCCGCGATCGTCAAGGCCCAGCGCCTGCGCCGGATGCTGACTGACCAGACGGATCGCCTGTGGCAGGGTGAAGGCATTGTCCTCGGCGTCGGCGATGCGGAAAGCGGCATCCAGCAGGCTGGCGGGGTAATAGTCAGATGAGAGGATGTCCAGCAAACCGTGGCTCGCCAGCTGGTGGGCGGCGACGTTGCCGGAGTGGGAACCGCCGCGCACGATATTCGGCGCCCCCATCAGGACGTGCATCCCGTGCTGACGTGAAGCCTGCGCCGCGGCCAGCGTGGTGGGAAACTCGGCGATCACGCTCCCTAGCTGGTGGGATTCGGCCACATGCGCTTCGGTGGCGTCGTCGTGGCTGGCGAGGGCGATACGGCGGGCGCGGCACATGGCGGCGATGGTCTGGCGATTGGGCTGCGACCAGGTGGCGGCCAGAGCCATCTGCTCGGCTTCAAAACGGTCCATTTCGTCATGCGTCAGATGATATTTGCCCTGATAATAATCGCGGTACTTGCTGCGATCGGCGTACTGACGCTGGCCCGGCGAGTGGTCCATCAGAGAGACCATGCTCACCGACTCGCGATCGATCAGCTTTTCAAACAGCGGCAGCGTGGTGTGATGCGGCAGCTCGCAGCGCAGGTGCAGGCGGTGTTCGGCGCGGTTGAGACCGCGCTTTTGCGTCTCCTCCACGGCATTGACCATCTTCTCCAGATTCTCAAGACGATCGCCGCCATCGCGCACGTCGCCAATCGCCACGGCGTCCAGCACGGTGGTGATGCCGCTGGCGACCATCATGGCGTCATGGCTGCTCATCGCCGAGTGGGCCGGCCAGTCTACCTTCGGCCGCGGGGTAAAGAACTTGTCGAGGTTATCGGTATGCAGCTCGATAAGGCCCGGCAGCAGCCAGCCGTCTTCCCCATCCAGCGCCTGCGGCAGCCGGCTCTGGCTTTCGGCGAAGGCGAGGATGCGACCGTCATGGACTTCCAGCGAACCGTGGACCACCTCGTCGTCGAGAACCAGTTTTACGTTATTGATAATCATGCTGTCATTCCCATAGAGTGCAGTCGGTCGGCGACCTGACGGCGTACCCCTTCTTCATGGAAAATCCCCACGATGGCCGCGCCGCGCGCTTTGGCATCGTGGATCAGGTTGACCACGGCAGCACTGTTTTTGCCATCCAGTGAGGCGGTGGGTTCATCAAGGAGCAGGATCGGATAGTCGACCGCAAAACCGCGGGCGATGTTGACCCGCTGCTGCTCGCCGCCGGAAAAGGTGGACGGCGCAAGGTGCCACAGGCGTTCCGGAACGTTGAGGCGGGTCAGGAGCTGGGCGGCTTTGGCGGCGCTCGCTTCGCGCGGCGTCCCAAGATCGAGCAGCGGCTGCATCACCACCTCCAGCGCCGAAATGCGCGGGATCACCCGTAGAAACTGGCTGACCCAGCCGATGGTGGTTTTGCGCACTTCCAGCACCTTGCGTGGGGTGGCGATGACCAGGTCCACCCATTCGTCGCCGTGGCGGATATGGATATGGCCGCTGTCCGGCAGATAATTGGCGTACAGCGAACGCAGCAGGGTCGATTTGCCGCTGCCGGAGTGACCGTGGAGCACCACGCACTCCCCGACGTTAACGGTCAGCGAGGCGTCGGCCAGCACCGGCAGACGCACGCCGTGCTGCTGGTGCAGAACAAAGGTTTTATGGACGTTTTCAACGCGGATCATGTTAGCTCTCACGGGGTTGAGTTGCCGGGTGGCGCTTCGCTTACCCGACCTACGAATAACGCACCTGTGGGCCGGGTAAGGCGCAGCCGCCACCCGGCAAAACAGCATCAATTCTGCAACACCGACGACACCAGCAGCTGGGTGTAAGGATGGTGCGGATCGTCGAGCACCCGGTCGGTTAAGCCACTCTCCACCACCTGGCCCTGCTTCATCACCAGCAGACGGTTCGCCAGCAGGCGAGCGACGCCGAGATCGTGGGTAACAATCACCACCGCCAGATTCAGCTCCACCGCCAGGCCACGCAGCAGGTCTAGCAGCCGCGCCTGCACGGACACATCCAGCCCGCCGGTGGGTTCATCCATAAACACCAGCTTCGGCTGGGTGACCAGATTGCGGGCGATCTGCAGACGCTGCTGCATGCCGCCGGAGAAGGTGGTGGGCAGGTCGTCGATGCGCGAGGGCGGGATCTCCACCTCCTGCAGCCACTTTTCGGCGGTGGCGCGAATGTTGCCGTAGTGGCGGGCGCCGGTGGCCATTAGCCGTTCGCCGATGTTGCCCCCGGCGGAGACCTGGCGACGCAGACCGTCCATCGGGTGCTGATGCACTACGCCCCATTCGGTGCGCAACAGGCGT
Source organism: Klebsiella sp. 28 (assembly GCF_018223905.1). NCBI lineage: Bacteria > Pseudomonadati > Pseudomonadota > Gammaproteobacteria > Enterobacterales > Enterobacteriaceae > Klebsiella > Klebsiella sp. 28. The sequence goes on along the minus strand of NZ_JAGRQY010000057.1, from coordinate 24,291 downwards.
CGGCGTTCGGCTTCGCTCATGGCGTACAGCGAGCGCTGCTGGTACAGCACCTCGCCCTGCTGCGGCGTCAGGCGGGCGGAGATTGCCTTCAGCAGGGTGGTTTTACCGGAGCCGGACTCGCCGACGATGCCGAGCACTTCTCCCGGCCACAGCTCGAAGGAGACATCGCGAAAACCTTTATCCGGGGCGTAGAGATGGGTCAGGTTATTCACAGCAAGTAATGGCTGGTTCATTTTTTCTGCCCCTCGCTCTGCTGGCGGCAATAGTCGGTATCGGAGCAGACAAACATCCGCTGGCCGCTGTCATCCAGCACCACTTCGTCGAGGTAGCTGTGGCGCGAGCCGCAGATGGCGCAGGGCTCATCCCACTCCTGCACGGTAAAGGGATGGTCGTCGAAATCGAGACTCTCCACCGGGGTATAGGGCGGCACGGCGTAGATCCGCTTTTCGCGCCCGGCGCCGAACAGCTGCAGCGCCGGCATCATGTGCATTTTCGGGTTATCGAATTTCGGGATCGGCGAAGGGTCCATCACGTAGCGGCCATTGACCTTCACCGGATAGGCGTAGGTGGTGGCGATATGGCCGAAGCGGGCGATATCTTCATACAGTTTCACCTGCATGACGCCGTACTCTTCCAGGGCGTGCATGGTGCGGGTTTCGGTTTCACGCGGCTCGATAAAGCGCAGTGGCTCCGGGATCGGCACCTGGTAGATCAGGATCTGATCTTCCACCAGCGGCGTCTCCGGGATCCGGTGGCGGGTCTGGATCAGGGTGGCGTCTTCGGTACGCTCGGTGGTGGCGACGCCGGTGACGCGCTTAAAGAACTGACGAATCGACACCGCGTTGGTGGTGTCATCCGCGCCCTGGTCAATCACCTTCAGCACGTCATTCTCACCGATGACGCTGGCGGTCAGCTGGATGCCGCCGGTGCCCCAGCCGTAGGGCATTGGCATTTCGCGCCCGCCGAACGGCACCTGGTAGCCGGGAATCGCTACCGCTTTGAGAATAGCCCGGCGGATCATGCGCTTGGTTTGCTCGTCGAGGTAAGCAAAGTTATAGCCAGTCAGTGGGTTAGCCACGTTCGTTCTCCCGTTGCAGGCGTTTCAGCAGCGCCAGTTCGGCCTGGAAATCGACATAGTGCGGTAGCTTCAGATGCGAGACGAAGCCGGCCGCTTCGACGTTATCGGCGTGAGCCAGCACAAACTCTTCATCCTGCGCCGGGCCGGCAATCTCTTCGTCATAGTCCGGCGCCTGCAGCGCACGGTCGACCAGCGCCATGGCCATCGCTTTGCGCTCGCTCATGCCGAAGGTCAGGCCGTAGCCGCGGGTGAAGTGCGGCGGCTCCTCCTGCGGGGCGACGAAGCCATTAACCATCTCGCACTCGGTCAGCAGCAGCTCGCCAATATTGACGCTAAAGCCCAGCTCTTCCGGGACGATTTCCACCTGCACGTAGCCGCTGCGGATCTCGCCGGCAAACGGATGGTTGCGGCCATAGCCGCGCTGGGTCGAATAGGCCAGCGCCAGCAGGTAGCCTTCATCGCCGCGCATCAGCTGCTGCAGGCGCGAGGAACGCGAGCAGGGGTAGACCGGCGGGGTGCGGGTGATATCGTCGGGCGGCGTGCCGCGATCTTCCTCGGTCTTCGCCAGCCCCTGCTGCGTGAGCAGGCTAAAGACGTGCGGCGTCGGCTCTGCTTCGCCATCGGCTTGCTGCACAGACGGCGCTTCGCCGTTGGCCAGCAGGGTAAAATCGAGCAGGCGGTGGGTGTAGTCGTAAGTGGGGCCCAGCAGCTGGCCGCCGGGGATATCTTTATACACTGCGGAGATGCGGCGTTCGAGGCGCATCTCCGCGGTATTAATCGGTTCGCTGACCGCCAGCCGCGGCAGGGTGGTGCGGTAGGCGCGCAGCAGAAATATTGCTTCGACGTTATCGCCGCTGGCCTGCTTCAGCGCCAGCGCCGCCAGTTCGCGGTCGGCGATGCCGCCCTCGGTCATCACCCGGTCCACCGCCAGGCTGAGCTGGTCGCCTATCTGTTCGACGCTCAGTTCGGGAAGCCGTCCATCGCCCCGTCGTTTCTGTTCCTGTAAGGCGTGAGCGGCGCGGATCGCCTTCTCGCCGCCCTTGACGGCAACGTACATTTAGCACACCTCCACGTGGGTGGTGCGCGGGATCGCCAGCAGGCGCTCGCCGCAGGTGAGGATCAGGTCGATGCCCAGCGGGAACGGATGCGGGCGTTCGGTTAATTCGTCGATGATGCAGTCCGGCAGCTGCGGCGCGATCATTCGCTCTTCGGCAATGCCTGCCCCGGTCAGGCGCAGCATGCGTCCGCCGCTGAGGCTGGCAAGCTGAACGATCAGTGTGACGCCGGTTTCCGGCGCGGTGACGGTGCCAGCGGAAAGGACGTTGAGCTGCTCGGCGCTGATGCCGTCATTGGCGATGGCAAAAACCGCCTGCTGCGGCTGGTCCACCAGCGGCGCGCCGGTATGAAAGCGCAGATTCTGTCCCACCAGATCGTTACGCAGAGCGCTGGCGAGCCAGACCGGTGTTTCATGATCGGCAAGGGTCAACAGCAGGCTGGTGGAGGCCACGTTCAATGGCTGCCAGCCGTGCTGAAGCTGCTGCAGGGAGACAATCACCCCCGGCTCGCTCATCGCTTTCAGCAGGCGACGAAAACTGTGTTGGGCATCCTGCACAGCCAGGGTAAAAGCGGGTTGTAAGGTCATGCGTTATCTCCGCGAACCAGGGTAAAGAAGTCGACCCGGCTGGCGTTGACTTCGGCGCGTCGGGCTTCAATGCGCGCGCTGCGTAGCGCTTCCAGCGGGGTTATCAGGGTTTCCATTAAGGTGTGAAAATGGCGGGGCGACTGCAGCAGGGCGTCGATCGCCGCGCAGCGTTCAGCGTGCGGGCGGTCGCGGCCTAAGATCCAGCTGTAACCGAGGGTACCGTCAGCCAGGCGTACCGCTGCGCGGGTAAGGGTGGCGTCGCCGGCAAAGAAGCGGTCGCCGATACCGCCCATGCGGGCCTGGAGCTGTACCAGCCCGGTTTCCGGGGTGCGAATCAATTCATATTCCGGCGCCAGCTGCAGGGACTGCATGCGCGCCAGAAGGTCCTGCGGTTCACTGTGGGCCAGCACGGACATCCAGCGCTGGCGGGTGGCGGTATCGAAGTGCATTCAGTGCTCCATGGTAAATTCAATCATGTCGGCGCGGGTCAGGCTGACGGAGTACTCCGCCGTGAGCGACTCGCCCTCGCGGCTATTGAGCGTGCGGACGCAGAGCAGCGGCGCCATATTGGGGATTTCCAGCAGCTTGCTCTCTTTTGCCTGCGCGCGGCGGGCGCTGATTTTGGTGCGTACGCGGGTCAGTTCGACGTCGAGCCGATCGCGTAGCAGATCGTGCAGCGAGCCGTGGCTGAAGGTCTGTAGCACCGGCCAGAAGCGCAGGTCGGCGAAGTAGTGGTCGATCAGGCACAGGGCGACGCCATTGACCCGGCGCAGGGTACGCAGGTGGATCACGTTCTCGCCCTCATTGATGCCAAAGGCTTCGGCGACATGGGCGCTGGCGGGGCGCAGCACCGATAGCAGCTTTTCGCTGGTGGGATCGCTGCCTTGTTCCAGCAGGTTTTGGCTGAAGCGCGCCTGGGCGTTAAGCGGGTAGTCGATGGGGCGCATCAGCACCAGCACACCCACGCCCTGACGGCGCTGAACCCAGCCGCGCTCAACCAGCTGGTCGATAGCCCGGCGCAGGGTGTGGCGGTTAACGTCGAAGCGCGTCGCCAGCTGCTGCTCGGCGGGCAGATAGTCGCCGCAGCGATAGTGATGGCGCAGCTCCTGCTCAAGTCGGGCGGCGATTTCCTGATAGCGCGTGGGGTAACTGGTCGGATGTCTGGACAGGTGCATAGTCATCAAGCCTCACACAGCATAGGCGAGGAGCTTCCTCGCGTTGTGGGCCGATCCTGACCGGTTTATGTTGCATTTCGGTTAAGTGACGATGACTAAAGGATGAAGAGTTGATGCCAGGCGGATGACAGGGCGGCCGGGCCGCCCTGGGGGCGTCAGCCTTGTTTGACCACGTTGATCATCCAGGGGACGCCAAAGCGGTCGACGACTTTGCCGAAGCCGTGGGCCCAGAAGGTTTCCTGCCAGGCCATCTCAATGCGCCCGCCGACAGCCAGCGCGTCGAACCAGCGCTGGCCTTCAGCGACATCGCTGGGATCGAGGACGAGGGTGAAGCCGGCGTAATGCACATCGGGCCCGAAGGCGCTGTCGCTCAGCATCAGCTCGCCATTATTGATGCGCAGGCTGGCGTGGGCGATAGCATCATCCTCCATCTTCTGGCCAGACGGGCAGCCGTCTGACGCTTCCTGCGCCGGGGGCGGCATTTCGCCAAAGGTCATTTTAAACATCAGCTCTGCGCCCAGCGTCTGCTGGTAGAAGGCGATCGCCTCGGCGCAGTTGCCCGCAAAGGCAAGGTAGGGACTTAAGGACATGGTGAATACCTCAGTGACCGTAACCCGTAAAGCGTAGTCGCCCGGCAGGCGATTGAGCCAGACGGCAGGGCGAAAAGGGGCGCTGAAATATGACGGCAGGCGACAGCGTAAATAGCGGTTGCCGGCGAGGGAAATAACAGGATGCGCCGGGGGACAAACGGCCACCAGGATATCGGGAGCGGCGACGGTTATGTGAAAAAATAATCGCGCCGCCTACCCGAAATTAAATCAGTTCTTTTTCACAAATTCCGATTTGAGCTTCATCGGACCAAAACCGTCAATTTTGCAGTCAATATTGTGATCGCCTTCGACCAGACGGATATTTTTCACTTTGGTGCCGATTTTCAGCATCGAAGAGCTGCCTTTAACCTTCAGATCTTTCACGACGGTAACGCTGTCGCCATCGGCCAGTAAATTGCCATTGGCATCTTTAACGATCAGAATGTCGCTCTCTTCCGTCGCCTCGGCAGGGTTCCACTCATGGGCACATTCCGGGCAGATGTACATGCCGCTATCTTCATAAGTGTAAGTCGAATCGCATTTTGGGCAGTGTGGCAGTTGCATGACGCTCCTCATGATGTCGTCGAAAAACAGGATGTTGGTCCTTTAAACAGCGGCTGAGAGCCGAAAGTGGGTATGATTATAGCGCAATCACCCACTTTTGTCGGGTGTTTTTTTGCTAAAAAATAGCCGTGGTGTTATTCCGGAAAGAAGTGAATAAACGCTGAAATTAACCGCCCGAAGTGGAGCAAAATCGACGAAATAATTTCCGCGCGATCGGCAGGAAATGAACTTATTTATTTTCCGACACTCTGTAATGAGGCGGTAAATTTCTGTGAAGTTGATCGCAGATATAAACACTGTTAGGGTAAAAAAGGGGAGCAGGTCAATTTCATCAAGCATCACGATGAGCCGCTCCATTTATTCACCAGTAGCCAGAGCAGGCGTCAACAGGTTCGGTTGTACATTCTGTCAGCAGACAGTGCAGGCAAACCTGCTACGCTTGAAATGAGGAGCACAGCAATTCACCGCTCCTGACGCACGATGCGAATGGCCTTGCCATTCGGCGAAGAGGCGTGCACTCAAGGCGGAGTAGCAGAGGAAAAATATGCTTAAAAGGAAAAAAATAAAGCCCATCACCCTTAAGGATGTGACCATCATCGATGATGGTAAACTGAAAAAGGCGATCACCGCGGCCTCCCTGGGCAACGCGATGGAGTGGTTCGATTTCGGCGTCTACGGCTTTGTGGCCTACGCCTTAGGTAAAGTCTTCTTCCCCGATGCCAACCCAAGCGTGCAGATGATTGCCGCGCTGGGTACCTTCTCCGTACCATTTTTAATTCGTCCGTTAGGCGGCCTGTTCTTCGGGATGCTGGGCGATAAATATGGTCGGCAAAAAATTCTCGCGATAACTATCGTGATCATGTCGATAAGTACTTTCTGTATCGGCCTTATTCCGTCGTATGCCACGATAGGTATCTGGGCGCCGATCCTGCTGCTGCTGTGTAAAATGGCGCAAGGCTTCTCGGTTGGCGGTGAATATACCGGGGCGTCGATCTTCGTCGCGGAATACTCTCCTGACCGCAAGCGCGGCTTTATGGGCAGCTGGCTGGACTTTGGCTCCATCGCCGGGTTTGTGATGGGGGCCGGCGTGGTGGTTCTCATCTCCAGCGTGGTGGGTGAACAGAACTTTCTCGACTGGGGTTGGCGTATCCCGTTCTTCCTGGCGCTACCGTTAGGTATCATTGGTCTCTACCTGCGCCATGCGCTGGAAGAGACGCCGGCGTTCCAGCAGCATGTTGACACCATGGAGCAGGGCGACCGTGAAGGACTGCAGGACGGGCCGAAGGTCTCTTTTAAAGAGATTGCCACCAAGCACTGGCGTAGCCTGCTGACCTGTATCGGTCTGGTGATTTCCACCAACGTGACTTACTACATGCTGCTGACCTACATGCCGAGCTATCTGTCGCATAACCTGCACTACTCGGAAGATCATGGAGTGCTGATCATCATCGCTATCATGGTCGGGATGCTGTTTGTACAGCCGGTTATCGGTATGCTCAGCGACCGTTTCGGCCGTCGCCCGTTTATCCTGATTGGTAGCGTGGCGCTGTTTGCCCTGTCGATCCCGGCCTTCATTATGATCAACAGCAACGTGACTAGCCTGATCTTCGCCGGCCTGCTGCTGCTGGCGGTGGTGCTGAACTGCTTTATCGGGGTGATGGCCTCCTCGCTGCCGGCGATGTTCCCGACGCACATCCGCTTCAGCGCCCTGGCCAGCGCCTTTAACATCTCGGTGCTGATTGCCGGTCTGACGCCAACCCTGGCGGCGTGGCTGGTGGAGACCACCCAAAACCTGATGATGCCGGCGTACTACCTGATGGTTATCGCGGTGGTGGGTATGGCGACGGGCCTGTCGATGAAAGAGACGGCTAACCGTCCGCTGAAAGGGGCGACCCCGGCGGCGTCGGATATCCAGGAAGCGAAAGAAATCCTTGGCGAGCACTACGATAACATCGAGCAAAAAATCGAAGATATCGATCAGGAGATCGCCGATCTGCAGGCAAAACGGTCGCGTCTGGTGCAGCAGCATCCGCGTATCAACGACTAACCGTTTTCACTGTTAATCATGCCGCCTGGGGAAACCCCGGCGGCATTTTTTATGCCTCCGGCAAGGCCAGGCCGTGACGCCGCTGCTGGCTGAGTTTACGGTACTGCTGCGGCGGCATGCCCACGTAGCGGGTAAAGGTGCTGTAGAAGCGGCTGCTGGAGCGAAAACCGGCGGTAAGGGCAATATCCAGGATGGTCTTGTCGGTATCGCTCAGCAGCGCCCGCACATGATTGATACGCATGGCGGTAATGTACTGCTTCATGGTCTGCTGCATCACCCGCTGAAAGACCCCCATCGCGTAGTTCGGGTTGAGCTTCACGTGCTCGGCAACGGCATTGACGGTCAGCGCCTGGTCGTAGTGGGCAGCGATAAACTCCAGCATCTGGCTGACATAAAACTGCGCGTGGCGCGAGACGCTGTTCTTGTGGGTGCGTGAGGTTTTATTGACCAGAATCGGCTGCCAGCCGGCGAGGCTCAGCCGCTTCAGCATCAGGGCGATTTCATCGATCGCCAACTGGCGTATCTGTTCATTCTCGTGGCTCAGTTCCTGCTGCCAGCGGCGTACTTCGAAGGCGCTCAACTGCTGCGCGGCGAGGGATTTAATCACCATCCCATGGGTGACGTGGTTGATAAGCTCCCGGTCCAGCGGCCATGAGAGAAACAGATGCATCGGCAGGTTGAATATCGCCATCTGCTGGCAATCGCCGGGGCGGGTCAGCTGATGCGGCGTACAGGCCCAGAACAGAGTGATATAGCCTTTCTCAATGCGCACCACTTCGTTATTAATCAAATACTCCACGTCGCCATCGAACGGCACGTTGACCTCCACCTGGCCGTGCCAGTGGCTGGTGGGCATGGCGTGCGGCGGGCGCAGTTCGATATCCATACGCTGATACTCGGAGTAGAGCGCCAGCGGGCTGCGGCTCTGCTTTTCGTCGCTGCTGCACATAAAGGGATCGGGGGGCAGAGAGGTGAAGCGGTGTTCCATCGTTAGCGTATTCCTGAATTGTCAGAGTGGCTGCATTTTTCGCCAGAACTGACGACAGCTTAGCGGAAGAATCGGCCCATTTTCTCTCCTTTTTGCTCAATCTGTTCCCGAAATCTCAGATTTTGTGGCGCTTAATGGCCGATCTGAGCTTTCGGGAATGCTCCGGCGGGAACAGGGCAGCGCAGCGGGGAGCGGCGTGCCACTCTGCAAGTGTTCAATGACCTGATGGAGAGTGCGTGATGTCTGCCCCAAAAATTACTTTTATCGGCGCCGGTTCGACGGTGTTCGTCAAAAATATTCTCGGTGATGTTTTCCAGCGCCCGGCGCTGAAATCGGCGCATATCGCGCTGATGGATATCGATGAAACCCGGCTGGAAGAGTCGCATATCGTGGTGCGCAAGCTGATGGATTCCGTGGGCGCGAACGGCGAAATCAGCTGCCACCGCGACCGGAAAACCGCCCTGCAGGGCGCCGATTTTGTCGTCGTTGCCTTCCAGATTGGCGGCTATGAGCCCTGTACCGTCACCGATTTTGCAGTCTGCAAGCGCCACGGCCTGGAGCAGACCATTGCCGATACGCTGGGGCCGGGAGGCATTATGCGCGCGCTGCGCACCATCCCGCACCTGTGGGCTATCTGCGACGATATGAGCGAGGTCTGCCCGGACGCCACCATGCTTAACTACGTCAACCCGATGGCGATGAACACCTGGGCGATGTACGCCCGCTACCCGCATATCAAGCAGGTTGGCCTGTGCCACTCGGTGCAAGGCACAGCGGAAGAGCTGGCGCGCGACCTCGATCTCGATCCGGCGGATTTACGCTACCGCTGCGCGGGGATTAACCATATGGCGTTCTATCTGTCGCTGGAGAAAAAGCTCGCGGATGGCAGCTACGTCAGTATCTACCCCGACCTGCTACAGGCCTACGCCGACGGGCGGGCGCCGAAGCCGAACCTGCACGGCAACCCGCGCTGCGAAAACATTGTCCGCTATGAAATGTTCAAAAAGCTGGGCTACTTCGTCACCGAGTCCTCGGAGCATTTCGCGGAATACACGCCATGGTTTATCAAGCCGGGCCGCGATGACCTTATCGCTCGCTATAAAGTGCCGCTGGATGAATACCCTAAACGCTGCGTCGAGCAACTGGCCAACTGGCATCAGGAGCTGGAGAGCTATAAGCGCGGGGAGCACATTGAGGTGAAACCCTCCCGCGAATATGCCAGCACCATCATGAACGCCATCTGGACCGGCGAGCCAAGCGTGGTGTACGGCAACGTGCGCAACGATAATCTCATCGACAACCTGCCTCAGGGCTGCTGTGTGGAAGTGGCCTGCCTGGTGGACGCCAACGGCATCCAGCCGACCAAAGTGGGCGCGCTGCCGGCGCATCTGGCGGCGCTGATGCAGACCAATATCAACGTGCAGACGCTGCTCACGGAGGCGATCCTCACTGAAAATCGCGATTACGTCTATTACGCCACGATGATGGATCCGCACACCGCCGCGGTGTTGGGGATCGAAGAGATCTACGCGCTGGTGGACGATCTGATCGCCAGCCACGGCGACTGGCTGCCGGCCTGGCTGCACCGTTAATCCTCTTATGCCGCCGGGGGCAACGAACCCGGCGGTGCCTGTCACGCTCTATCAAACGCTGAAGGAGGCGCTGGCGACAGCGACCTGGACCCTATGAGTATTTCAATGACAACAAAGCTCAGCTACGGATTTGGTGCCTTTGGTAAAGATTTCGCTATCGGTATCGTCTACATGTACCTGATGTATTACTACACCGATATTGTTGGCTTATCGGTCGGGGTGGTTGGCACCTTGTTCCTGGTGGCAAGGATCCTCGATGCGATAGCCGATCCGATTATGGGATGGATCGTTAACTGTACGCGGTCGCGATGGGGAAAGTTCAAACCGTGGATCCTGATCGGCACGATAACCAACTCGGTGGTGCTGTATATGCTGTTCAGCGCCCACCATTTCAGCGGCGGGGCGCTGCTGGCGTGGGTGTGGCTAACCTACCTGCTGTGGGGCTTCACTTACACCATCATGGATGTGCCGTTCTGGTCGTTGGTGCCGACCATTACCCTCGATAAACGCGAACGCGAGCAGCTGGTGCCTTACCCGCGCTTTTTCGCCAGTCTGGCGGGATTTGTCACGGCCGGCGTCACGCTGCCGTTCGTCAACGCCGTCGGCGGCGCCGATCGCGGTTTCGGTTTTCAGATGTTCACTCTGGTGCTGATCGCCTTTTTCGTCGTTTCCACCCTCGTCACCCTGCGCAACGTGCATGAGGTTTACTCCTCCGACAGTGGTGTGAGCGAAGACTCCAGCCACCTCTCACTGCGCCAGATGGTGGCGCTGATCTATAAAAACGATCAGCTGGCCTGCCTGTTAGGCATGGCGCTGGCCTATAACACGGCGGCGAACATTATCGCTGGCTTTGCGATTTACTACTTTACCTACGTGATTGGCAGCGCGGAGATGTTCCCGTATTACATGTCCTACGCCGGGGCGGCGAATTTGCTGACGCTGATCCTGTTCCCACGACTGGTAAAAGGGCTATCGCGGCGCATTCTGTGGGCGGGTGCTTCGATCATGCCCGTGTTGGGCTGCGGCGTGCTGTTGCTGATGGCGCTGGGCGGCGTTTACAACATCGCGCTGATTTCGCTGGCCGGGGTGCTGTTGAATATCGGCACCGCGCTGTTCTGGGTGCTGCAGGTTATTATGGTGGCCGATACCGTCGACTATGGCGAATATACGATGAATATCCGCTGCGAAAGCATCGCCTATTCCGTTCAAACGCTGGTAGTCAAAGCCGGTTCGGCGTTTGCGGCCTGGTTTATCGCTATCGTGCTCGGTATCATCGGTTACGTGCCGAATGTTGTGCAGTCGCCCCACACGCTGCTGGGGATGCAGGCGATTATGATTGCGCTGCCGACGCTCTTTTTTGCTCTGACGCTGTTTCTCTATTTCCGTTATTACAAACTGAATGGCGATATGCTGCGACGGATTCAGATTCACCTGCTGGATAAATATCGCCGGGTACCGGAAAATGACGTCGAGCCGGAACGGCCGATTGTGGTACCCAATCAGGTGTAAAAAGCGTGCGAAAACCGCTGACGAAAGAGGGGAGGGATGCTCTCTTTTTGAGCAAAAAACAGTGTCTTAAAAAGACAGAAAGAGAAAACTGTAGTTCTCTATTTTATCTCAATTATTTCTCTTTTTGAGCGTTCTGGACTGTTTGTTTCTCCGATTGTTCTCAAATAAAACTCAGAATTGTCTCTTTTTCGTGCTCTTGCGCTGCTTTTTAACTCTTGCTACTCTTTTTGGGTCTTACATTTTTCTCTTATTTGTCTCAGTGATGGAGCAATGCAATGCGCATTTTTATCGATGATGGTTCAACCAATATCAAAATGCTGTGGGAGCAAGATGGCGAAACTTTCACCCATATCAGCCCCAACAGTTTTAAACGCGGCTGGTCTGCCACCTTCGGTTCGGGGAAGCCTTTTAACTACACGGTGGATGATGAAAAGTACTCATTCGACCTGATCACTCCCGATGCGCTCCCAACCAATAACATTGACTGGCAATATAGCCCGTTGAACTCCATCGCTGTCCATCATGCGCTGCTGACCAGCGGTCTTGAGCCGCAGGATGTTGAAATTGTGGTCACCCTGCCGCTGACCGAATTTTATGATGAAGATGCGCAATATCGCCTCGACAATATTGAGCGCAAGAAAAAGAGCCTGCTGCGCGACGTTAAACTGAATAAAGGCGTGGTGTTCAATATCACTAAAGTTACCGTGCGCCCGGAATCGATTCCGGCGGGTATCAGCCTGTGTGATGAGCTGAAACCGTCGCATTCGGTGCTGATTGTCGACCTCGGCGGCACCACGCTGGATATTTCAATGGTCGCCGGGCAGATGACCTCGGTTTCGCGCATTTACGGCGACCCGAAGCTGGGCGTGTCGCTGGTGACCGACGCCGTTAAGCTGGCGCTGGCGCGGGCGAATACCGATACCTCCAGTTATAACGTTGACCAGATAATCATCAACCGCCACGACGAAGAATACCTGACCGACAACATCAACGATCCGGATGCGGTTTCTGAGGTGAAGAAGGTGATCAATAACAGTATCGAACGTCTGACCACGCGTGTCCTGACGGCCATCGATAGCTTTAAAGGCTATTCGCACGCGATCGTCATTGGCGGCGGCGCGCCGCTGGTTGCCGACGCCATTCGTGAACGGATGGGTCTGCGCGAGGATCGTTTCGTGGTGGCTGAAGAGCCGCAGTTTGCCCTGGTGCGTGGTCTGAAAATTATTGGTTAAGGAGCGTCTATGACTCTGGATCGCAGAAAAGTGCTGATTTACCTGCGCCCGGATATCAGCGCCAGCGAGCGCTTCGCGGACGCAAAAATTGAGGCCCATCACCGTGGCGACCGCGGCGATATGTCGCGTACCGCGCTGCTGGCGGGGCTGGCGTTAGGGGAAGTCGATAGCCGCTTGCCGTCGATGCTGGCGGCGCTGCTGGCGGAAGATACTAAACCGGAAACGCTGCGTAAGATGCTGGCCTCGTTCCTTGAGATCCAGCCGGCCTCTCCCGCCCCGGCAGCCGCGCCAGCAGCCGCTCCGGCTAAGGCGCCGGAGCCGCCCGCGCCGGTGAGCGAGAGCGTCTCCGCGCGTAATCTCGCCGGTTCGTTACCGGATTAAGCGCTATTCCCGGTTTGCGCGACCCGGGAAACTCCCCTGCTTGCGTTGCGCTTAGTTTGTAGGCCGGGTAAGGCGTAGCCGCCACCCGGCATACAGGCGGCTCCCTGGCTGGGGCCATGCCCGGCGGCGCTACGCTTGCGCGGGCCTACGGATCCAGTGTAATGGTGGGTCCAGTGCCGTTTGTAGGCCGGGTAAGACGTAGCCGCCACCCGGCGCGAAGACGGAACGCCACGACCCGGGATGGCACCCCTATCCGTGGGCGAGGAAGCGCGCCAGGCGCTGCTGCAGCAGGCGATTTTCGCGGGTTAGCCGCGCGTTCTCATCCAGCAGGGTCAGCGCCACCGCAATTCCCGGCCAGTCCAGCTCCAGCTCGTTACGCAGGCGTACCGCGCGATGCACGATTGTCACCGCGCTGTCGTCGAACAGCCAGGTGTCCGCCTGCGGCTGGTGTGGCTCAATCATCCCTAAGCCGACGATCTCCGTCAGCTCCTCTTCCGACACCCCGGTACGCAGGCACAATTCGGTAATGGTAAACGTCACTGTTACTGTAGCCATCAGGCTTTCCCCCATGTCTTACGCGGATCGAAGCTGGCTTCGGCGGCGGCCAATTGTTGCCAGAGCTCACGCGCTTTTTCATCTGGTTTTGGCGGCATCACTATTTTAATAACGGCGAACAAATCGCCGGTGTGGGTTTTGCTCACGAGTCCTTTCCCTTTGATACGCAGTCGCTGCCCTGCCTGACTGCCCGGCGGCACCGTCAGCAGAATGCTCTCTTTCAGGGTGGGCACCGTCACTTTCGCGCCCAGCGCGGCCTCCCATGGCGCCAGCGGCAGGACGATCTCCAGGTTATGACCGACAATATCGAATAGCGGATGCGGGGCGATGTGGATAACCAGCCACAGATCGCCGTTCGGGCCGCCATTCTCCCCCGGCGTCCCCTGGCCTTTCAGGCGGATACGCTGACCATCGACTACCCCGGCGGGGATCTTCACATTCAGCGTTTTCGGCGTTTCGCTTTCGATCATGCCAAACACGTTGTACACCGGCAGGTTATAGCTGATGGTGCGCGTCTGCTCGGCCAGCGTCTCTTCAAGGAACACCGCCACTTCGATCTCCAGATCATGGCCGCGCGCCGCGTGTTGACGACGACGCTGATGCGCCTGCTGGCCAAACATGGAGGAGAAGATGTCGTCGAAATCTTGCTGACTGTAGCTCTGCTCGTGGGTCTGTCGCTGGCGACCGAAGCCGGGATCGTTGCGATGCTGCCAGAGCTGATCGTATTCGGCGCGCCGTTGCTCATCTTTCAGGACTTCCCAGGCTTCGGCGAGATCCTTAAATTTGGCTTCGGCATCGTTTTCTTTACTGACGTCGGGGTGATATTTGCGCGCCAGGCGGCGGTAGGCGGTCTTGATGGTTTTCAGATCGTCGGTTGGTTGCACCCCGAGAATGGCATAATAATCCTTCAATTCCATGATTTTTTCTCATCTATGCTCAGTGCGGTGGTTACATATTCCCTGGAACAGGCGTCAGTATAAAGCGTAGGGCAAATGCGCCCTGACGGGGAAGAAAAGTGGCGGAAACTTGACGCCGTCGGGGTCGACGGCGCCGTGGATAAGATTAGTCTTTCGCCTGCGGCCGTGGGCGGCGGCGCCATCCGGTGAATAGCACCAGCAGCGCGCCGACGGCGCCAGCCAGGCGCGCGGTGCCCTCGCCGGCGCTGGGAAACAGCTGGCGAATGGTAGGGTCGCTGACCAGCATTGACCCGGCAATCCAGCCGATGAGCATCCCGCCCAGCAGCACCACCGCGGGAAAGCGGGTGAGCAGGACCAGCACCAGCTTGCTGCCGGCGACAATAACCGGAATGCTGATCGCCACGCCGAGGGCGACCAGCGCAATGTGCCCTTTCCCCGCAGCAGCTACCGCCAGTACGTTATCCAGCGACATAATCACATCGGCAACAGTGATGGTGATCGCGGTGCGCCACAGGCTGCCAGAGCTGCTAACCTCGCTCTCTTCTTCCTCATTCCTGACCAGCTTGATACCAATCCACAGCAGGAGCAGGGCGCCGACTATTTTCAGCCACGGCAGCGACAGGAGATACAAAGCGATCGCCAGCAGCAGAACGCGCGCCAGGATGGCGCCCACGGTACCGATGATGATCGCTTTGGTGCGTTTCTGCGGCGGCAGTTTGCGGCAGGCCATGGCGATCACCACGGCATTGTCGCCACCCAGCAGTAAGTCGATGGCGACAATCTGCAGCATAATCACTGCCATGTCCCATTGTTGAAGAAATGCATACATATCGAGAGAAACCACCTGAAAAAAGAGCAAGAAAAACCGCTGCGCAGGGTACTCCGCCTGGGCCGCGTTGACCACTGGCGCAGACCTGCGCTATCGCGCGGGAAAGAGAGAGCCTGAAAAATAAAGTTACGAATCAAGGCGCCGTTGGGCAAGGCTTCGGCGAAAAAGGGTGATATTTTGTCACCCAGACTCACCTGCCGTTCACTTATCGCAAGGATCCCCACTATGTCTGGCCACAAGAAATACCTCTCTGTCGCCCTGCTGAGCGCTGTCTTACTGCCGGCGATGGCCTCTGCCGCTGACGCGCCGGCGACTTTCACCCCGGAACAGGAGGCGAAAATCGGCAAAATCGCCGCCGACTATCTGGTCGCCCACCCGGAAGTCCTGCTGCAGGCGAGCCAGAAACTGCAGCAAATTCAGGCTGAGCAGCAGGCCAGCGCGGCCACTCAGGCGGTGCTGAAGAACGCCGCCGTGTTGACCCAGGATAAAAATACCCCGACCTACGGCCCGGCCAACGGCAAAGTCACGGTGATCGAATTCTTCGACTACCAGTGCGTCTACTGCAGCCGTCTGGCGCCGGTGATGGAGCAGGTGATTAAAGCGCACCCGCAGACCCGCTTCGCCTTCAAAGAGTGGCCGATTTTCGGCGGCCGCTGGGAAAGCTCGCTGGAGGCGGCAAAAACCGGCCTGCAGATCTATCAGCAGAAAGGGGCGGATGCCTATCTGGCCTACCATAACGGGATTTACGCTACCGGCCATAACGAAGGCAAGCTGACGACGGCGGATATCCAGCAGCAGGCGAAGAAAGCCGGCTTCGATACGAAGAAGGCCGCCGACGTCGAACCGGTGCTGCAGAGCATAAACGATCTGGCGCAGGAGATTGGTCTGAGCGGCACGCCGGGCGTGATCGTGATGCCGACCACCGGCGCCACGGAAGCCAGCATCACCGTCTTCCCGGGGCTGGCAGACAAAGCCTCGCTGGAAGCCGCCATCAAAAAAGCCGGCGGCTAATCCCCGGCATATTACCTGTCCAGGCCGCCGACGGCGGCCTTGCTCTCATGCGTCATCGCTCTCTTCCTGCGGCGGCGGTAACGCGTGGCTTTTTAAATCAATAATCTGCCCGATTTGATCGTGGTAAACGGTGAGCAAATTATAGCGGCTCATCTCCGAGATAATCTGCGGCGCGACGTTAAAGCTGCTCGCCAGCTCATCGTCGCGCAGAGCGAGCACCGCGGTATGACGCCGGGTACGGGCGCGGCGCCGGTTGTAGTGATACCAGAGGATCAACAGCCAGCCGTTCAGCGCGGCAATCAGCAGATACACCAGCGCCGTATTCAGGGAGTCCATCAGCGATTCCCAGCGCGGAGAGGGCGGCGCGATGAACTGCATCAGCAAATTGGCGTACAGAAAGAACAGAAAACCGAGCCAGGCCAGCAGCGTTAAGCCGGCGTCGACCAGCCGGGGCAGCACCCGATGTTCGGTTAAGATGAGCGTATTTTCATTCATCACAGGCTTCCTTTTCCCCGGTCCGGACTCACCCAGCGCGCGCGGGAACGTTGACGTTTCACCATCACTTTCGGAAAAGCGACCAGCGTGGTCAGCAGGCCGATCATCCAGTAGACCATCGGGAACCAGATCACCCAGAACAGCGATTTGGCGACCTTTTTCTCATAGCGCCGCTCGATATACAGGCTGGCGACGAACTGCAGCAGGCACATCAGGCCGAGCAGCATGCCGGTGAATTCCGGTGGAAACAGGCTATGCACCGCCAGATTGTCAGGCAGCGGCATCAGGCGGCTGAGGATAAACAGCAGAATGGTGATCGCATAGGCAAAGGCCCACAGCGTGGAGCAGGCATACTCCAGAAACAGCAGCCACATCCGGTGATGCTGCCAGTGAAACAGGCGGCGCAGATTGACCAGAAAGACTTCGGCGCCGCCCTGGGCCCAGCGCAGACGCTGCTTCCATAACCCTTTGAGGGTCTCCGGCATCAGGATCCAGCACAGCGCTCGCGGCTCGAAAAAGATGTCCCAGTGGCGGAGCTGAAGCTTCCAGCTGATATCAATATCTTCAGTGATCATATCCGGGCTCCAGTAGCCGACGTCCGCCAGCGCCTGGCGCCGGAAGGCGGCGATTACGCCGGAGACGGTAAAGACCCGGCCATAGATCCGCTGCGTCCGTTTGATAAGCCCAATGATCGACGAGAACTCCCCAACCTGAATGCGGCCGATCAGCGTGGATCGGGTGCGGATCCGCGGATTGCCGGTGACCGCCCCGACGTGCGGATAATGGATCAACGGCGCGACTAGCCAGGCCGCGGTATCCCGGTCCAGCAGGGCGTCGCCATCGATGCAGACCAGCAGATCGCCGCGGGCGGCGGCGGCGCCCGCTTTGAGCGCCACCGCTTTTCCCTGATTGGCGGCCAGATGGATCACCCGCAGCCTCGGCTCTTCCTGCGCCAGCTGCTGGAGCACCTGGGCGGTGTTGTCCGAAGAGCCGTCGTTAATCGCGATCACTTCAAGATTGGCGTAACGCTGGGCCAGCGCTGCGCTGATGGTTTCCCGGGCGTTTTTCTCCTCGTTAAAGCAGGGGATCAGGATCGAGATCAGTGGATTGCCCGGCAGCGTCGGCGGCGGGGTATCCTCCCCCCACGGCCAGTGACGTTCCAGCTGAAACCAAAAGTAGAGACCCCCGGTGATCCACAACACTGACATAAACAGCGGCCAGAAAAAGACAAAGTCGAGGATAAGCTCGCCGGTAAATACCGCTGCGACACCTAACGGCAGCCCGAATACGAGGCATAAAATGCACAATGCGATAATGCGATCAGTCATGGTCAGGGTACCACCAGGAAGAAAATTGCGGCCTGATACGAGAGATATCAGGCTGGTTGTTAATAAAATCGTCAGGGTAGTAGCCGTAGTTTTTGACGCCGTTCAGCCGCAGCAAACGCATCCAGTCCGCCAGCTGCTGGTCGGGAATGGCGTTTTGCTGGCGTCGATTCCAGTCTCTGGCCTGCAGTTCAAAGATGGTTTTCTTCAGCGCACCCGGGTGGCGGGCGACGGCCTGCACCAGCCGCGTCAGCCAGGCCTGGCTGGCGTCGATCGGCACGGACTCCATCAGCGGCATCGCCATGGGGACCGTCCAGTCATAGGCGGCAAGGAAGTCATCCAGATTCTGCGCAAACCAGGCTTCGCTTTGCGGCTCCAGGATCGGCAGGGCGAAGAGATTACGCGCCGTTTTCACCTGCGGGCCGCGGATGTCCTGCACTGCCTGGCGTAGATCCAGAGTGAAGCGGGTCAGGGTTTGGCTTTTGAAACGCATCCATGCCTGGCGCTCTTGCGGACGTTGGGGCACTGGGGCGGCATCGTGCGCCATACCCGTCTGCCGCCAGGCGGCGACCGCCTCCGGGCTCACGTCTTCAAAATCGGTCAGCACGGCGTCGTCGTGAAACAGGATCCCGCTGAAGCTGGCGTGTCGGGCCAGATCTTCGTAGATGTCGGTGATCTGCTGGCGAACCCGGGGATCCCAGGGCGACAGACGGACGTACGGCTGGCGGGCAAGTAACGCCTTCCCGGTTTGCGGATCCCAGCGCTGAACGCGCGGCAGATCTGAGGCAAGATCGAAGGCCAGCACCGGCATCCAGGCATAAACCTTCACATTGCCGCGGGTCTGCAACTGCCAGGAGACGAAGTTAAACAGGTCGGCGCGCATCGGCAGCCAGCGGTTGGGGAAATAGAGCGACTTGACCGTGCCGTCGCCCTGCGGGTCGGAGAAGGCCTGCAGAAAGACGTGGCTGATTTTCATGTCATAGACGCGCTGCACCAGCTTATCGATATTCTTTGCCTGCTGGACGGGATTGGGGTCATAGACATAGTCCAGATCCACATGCATCACCCGAACAGGATCGGCTTCCTGAATTTGGGTCACGGCGCTGGCAAAGGCCTTGAGCGACGGGTTACCGGCGATCAGCAGGCGTGGAATATTGTCCAGATCCTTCACGTTGCCCAGGCCGTCGTTCAGCGTAAACGCCAGCTGATACCCTTGCTGTTTGGCGATGGCCAGGGTGCTGCCGCTGGCGGCGCCGTAGGGCCACACCCAGGCGCGCGGCGTTTTCCCGGCAACCTCATGGATTTTCGCCGTCACTTTCTGCACGTCATCGGTCATTCGCCGGGTAAACTGCGCGTCGCTTTCATAGCGGCCGGTGGTTTTATCCCAGCCGCGGTTGGCGGCGGCAGGCTCGCGGCTGCCCTGCGGATTGGCCGGTAGACCGTAGTGCGAGGCCCAGGTGTGCGCGCCGATCTCCACCAGCGGCGAGCGGCTGAGCTCGCGCACCATCTCCCAGGTAGCGAAGCGCTCGCGCGGCGTCATCAGGCCGCCAAAATTAACGGGCTGACCAGCGGGAGTGTCCACCCAGCTGCCCACCGGCGCCCACAGCGCCGGGACGTTCCAGGCTTTAAGCAGCGGCCATACGCGGGTGTAAAAGCTGCTGTAACCATCGTCAAAACTGAGGAGAAAAGCCTTGGGCGGCAGCGACTTTAAGCCATAATGTGCATCGAGAATGTCCTGAACGCTAATCGCATGGTAGCCGTTATGCAGCAACCAGGCGATCTGCTCATTGAGTGCGCTGGTGCGCACCGAAAGATAACGCTGGTCGGCGGCATCGTCTTCGACGTCATGGTAGGCCAGCACCAAAAAGCGATCCGCCGGCCAGGGTTGATTGGCCTCCAGTTGGGGGCGCTGCTGCGGGGCGAGGAAGGGGACTTCCTCAGCACGCACGCTGAAGATAAGGCACAGCCAGATGAGAAGCATCAGGCCGTTGCGCAGGGTCGTGTTCAGCATGGTCATCCTTAAAACCGTATATTTGCATCAAGAGTGATGGCGAGGTTGTTTTCACGTTTGCCGTCGTAGGGGCGCTTATCCCAGTTCAGCATCACCCCGGTGTCGACGACGTTGTTCCAGCGCAGGCGCTGCCCGTAACCCAGCACCGTGATCGCCCCGGCGGCGTGATTTTTTTGCCAGTAGCTGCCGCCGCCGGCGAGCAGCTGCTGGCTCCAGACGGTGTCATAGCGCTGGTAAAGCGTGTGATCGACGGCCAGCGCCGCGGTGGCAGCGAGGTCCCGTGCCGGACTGTAGTAGGCGGTGTCGGTGCGGCTATTGGCGCTGGCCGACAGACCGGGCTGCAAATCCAGCGTTAACCATGGGGTTTGCCAGAGGCGTTCTTTACCGGAGAGGGTGTACTCCTGGCGGCGGTTGCGATCGGTAAACCGGCTGGCGGCCGCGCTGACGCGGTACTCCCGGCGTTCGTTTGGAGACCAGCGCAGCCAGCCTTCGCCGCGGTTGGCGCTGACGCCGTTGCGTAACGCGCGCAGCGGCGTCTGCTGCGAAATCCGCTCCAGTTCGCCGCCCAGCTGCCAGCGATCGCTAACGTCATGGGCGGCGGAAAGGCGGACGCCGGGCTTGTTCTCGCCGTGAAAATTGACGCTGGAGAGCTCAAGCTCGCCCCAGTAGTCGCGCGGACGCCATTCAATACCGGCAAACAGCTGGCGACGGCTGCCTTTCCCCTCTTCAAAATTGCCTTCAGCGAAGCGGTGCCCGCCGAACAACCGCCAGCTGTCGGCTAGCGGCGGGCTGTAGATCGCCGTCTCAAAACTGAGGTCGTGCGTGCCGCTCACCGGGTTGTCGGAATGCAGCCCTTTGCCAACGCTCAGGCGCAGCTCGGAGAGATGATGGATCTCGCGCGCTCTGGCCAGGCGCTGGGTGTTCAGATCCCGTGGCGAGCGGGCGACGACGTCGTCAGTCAGCAGATCCATTTGCCGCCACTCCTGCAGATCGAGGGCGACCCAGGCCTGCTGGCGCTCCAGCTGCAGGCTGGCGGGTTCTAGCGATTCCGCCGCTTTTAGCTGGCGTTCGGCTGCCCGTGGCAATCCTCTCTCCTGCAGAAGGGCGGCATAGTCTATCTGCAGGCCCTGGTTTCCAGGGGCCGTCGCCGCCAGGCGCTGCATTCGGGCTTCGGCCTGCGGCAGGTCGTTGGTGGCCGCTAAATAGTGCACGTTAAGCGACTGTGCGGTGAGCCAGTCGTCGTTCGGCTGCGACGTTGGCGAGCCGTAGAGACGACGGATGTAGGGCGCATTCCTGGTGAGGCGGGCGACATACCGTTGCGCCGCCGGGTACTGACCGGTGTCCAGCAGAGCGTAGAAAAGCTCTTGTTCCTCATTCTGTTGGCTTGTCAGCCACGAAGGATGCTGGTGGATAAGCGTCAGCGCAGGCTCAATTTGCTTAAGGGCGATAAAAGAGGAGATGACCCAGCCGATGGCCCAGTCGGGAACGGCCCGCTGCTGGGCGATCAGGCTTTGGTATTCGCGGATGACCTGCGCGTACTCGGCGCTGGCGTACAGCGCGCCCAGACGATCAATACGCGCCCGGATGATGTCGGGCGCAGCCTGTGGGTCGGGGTGCCAGGCGGCGATCATCGCGTCATACTGCGTGAGCGCCGTGCGGGCCAGCGCGTAACGCGCCTTTTCTTCGCGGGAAGGGGTATCGGCAAGGCGCACCAGTTCGGCGGCGGCGTTCAGCTGCAAGTTACGCTTTTCCGCAGGCGTCAGTTCGACGCTACTCGCCAGGCCGAGAGCAGGGGAATCAATCCGGTTGCGGGTCAGGGTCGCCATCAGGCTGGCCTGCGCGGTTTTGTTTTGCGGATCACGATCGAGGATCTGCGTGTCCACCAACAGCTGGTCCCAGCTTTTGCCCAGCCGCAGGTAGACATAGGAGAGCGTCTGCAGGTGCGCAACGCTCGCCTGCTCCGCCACCAGGCGACGCGCTTCGCTGAGCGCCTCGCCGTCCTTGCGGGCATCGGCGAGCGTTTTGATATAGCCGATACGATAGTCGTCGCTGCCAGGGGCCTGGCTGAGCGCCTGCTGCCAGAGGGTGAGCGAGGTTTGCCACTGCTTCTGGTTGCGCAGGGCCTGCGCCGCGGCGGCGGTGCCCCGTGCGGGAAGCGGCATATAGACCTGGTAGCGTCGCCAGACTTTCACCACTTCATCGTCCTGACCGGCCCAGAGGGCCACCTGCAGCCAGTCCGCCACCTGAGAAGGGGTTAAGGCATGCCGCAGCTGGTACTGCTGAAGGTAACTGAGAAAGGGGGCGTACTGGCCTTGGCGCGCTTGCAAGATTTGCTGGTCATAGAGCGAATCCGCTCCCTGAACCAGCGCCGGGAAGAGCAAAAGCAAGCCGATTGATAGCGAGAGTTTCGTGTTGCGATTAAACAATAACGTATTTGAATAAGGTGATCTTTCCATTTCTATTTGCCATATGTTCATCAAGAATCCATTGCACAACACGACCGTCCTTTGACGGTGAGTTAAAGGATGAGGATGGTCCCATTTAGCTGACTGGCACTGCAGGTGAATGACCTATTGCAAACTAATAAACATATCTCCTGTAGATAAATGAATGGGTAATTTATACCCGATACGGCAACCGATAAATATGGATAAATTATGGTCTGCGTTTTAAGATAATTCTGTAAAATCGACTTCATTCGAGCGGAAGTGTTCAAGTTGATTTCTTTAACCTACTGATATAAATAAAAAAGAAAGTCAGGTGGAATTTTGTTTCAAAATGGCGGTGTGACTTATATTTAGTTGGGATTAGAGTTTTTTAGGCAATATTTAAGATGATTTCTGACAAAAATTCTCAATAGCAAAAAAAGCATCTTTTCTGTGGATTTTTTTTATTTATAATCAATCTGTTTATTTCCTGTCAGAACGCAAGGAGGGTTTTCACAGCCAGATTCAGATGCCGCGCTAATGATAAATCACAGGTCTCGTTATTTTCACCGCCATGCGAAGCGTTCCATAGGGGGAGGGAAAACGTCTGGTTGACGAGAATTTGTTGATTAAATGTTAAAGGGACGATTTGTGGCAACTTTAATGATATTGGTTACCCAGGATTACTATCTTTTTCAAGGTGTTAAGAATTTTTTTCCTGATATCATTCAGTTAGATTCTAGCGGAAAAGCGATTTTAGATAATGAGGTTGATGAAGTCTCTCTGCTGGTTGATAGCCGCTCGCCGCTTTGCCATTACGATTATCTCGTGCTGGCAGCGGCGAAATCCAGAAAGCGAATATGTTGTATCGTCCTCGATATGCGCCATCGGGAAGAGCATTTACTGAGCCTGAAATCGTTTTTAAACATGTCATTATCACCCGCGGATATGGCGACATTATTTGGCCTTTTTCTGGAGATGAATAGCAAGCGTCTGACCAAAGAGTGGTTTGACGATCTGCGCTTAAGTTTGTCTGAACAGTTAATGTTACGTTTACTCATGGCGGGGATGACCATGGAGGAGGTGGCCGTCAATCTCAATACGTCACTAAAAAGCCTTTACCGCAAGCGTACTGCGCTTTATGAGCGGTTGGGGTTAGATAATTTTAATGAAGCTTGCTTATTTATCTTTCGAAATAAGCTGCTGGAGCAGACCGAACGTTCGTTATGAAGCTTCGCTGTACAGAGAATGGATGTTATCGCAAGGTATTTGTTGACGAAAATCTAATAAATTAAATAGATATTGATAGGTACAACCGTCGATACCCGGCGGTATCGATGATGGCATTCGGCATATAATTCCGGAGCTCTTTGGAAGTATTTACCGCCAATGCGGTTTGCTATGCACAGCGATTATTATAATGAATATATTCCTTGCGCCGCACAGGAATAGTTTTGTCATAAATTAACACTACCATGGTATTCCGACTCACGTGTCGGAATACCATGAGATATCGTGAAAGCATCAGAGGAGCGAGGTGGATGAGAATAAGGGACAGTATTGCTGAGCGGCTAGAGGCATGCGGGCTCTACCGTCGGGCGGCATCCAGATGGATTGAGGTGATGCAGCGTTGCCTGGACGATGAGGACCGAGAGTGGATCCGTCACCATCGCAATCAGTGTCTGAAAAAGGCGCAACGTCCGCCGGCGCCGAAAGAGGAGTTTGCCGACCTCCACCAGGCGGCGAAAGAGACTCAATATCGTATGGGCATTGCGAAGCCCTATGGCGAAGCATTCAGGCTGCCCGGCAAAGGGAAAACGGCCGCCGAGTAATGCCTTTCTTCACGACGTTTGCCTGACGGCTTCGCCTTATCCGGCCTGCGGGTCCTCCACAGGTTCAAACAGCGTAGGCCCGCGCAAGCGCA